>NZ_JBDPMI010000031.1:0-101799 GCF_039871555.1 Streptomyces sp. B5E4 | reverse complement strand
CTCAGCCAGGTCAAGGACTCGGTCGCCACGCTCGGGTTCACCCCGGCGCTGCGTACCGAGGGGCTGCTCGACACCGACGTGCCGGCGCCGGTGGCCGACCACCTCGTGGCGGTGCTCGGCGAGGCGCAACCAGCATGCCCCGGGTGATTCGCACCCGAATAGGGCCGAACGGCTCTGCTGTACGGGGCAGTCGGCCCTGCGCGACAATGCGGTCGCCGACCCCACGACGGGAGGATCCGTGAACTTACGTCGCGCTCCGCTCACCCCGCACCCCATCCCCTTGAGGCTCACCCCGGTCGCCGCCGTCCTGGCCGCCGCGCTCCTCGCCGTGCTCACCGCCCTCGCCCCGCCCGCCGCCGCGGCCGAGGACCAAGCCGTCCGCGGCGGCGACATGCTCTACAGCAGCACCGGACCGTCCTGCCCGGTCGGCTTCAACGCGGGCCGCGGCGGGGAGCGTTACGCCCTCATGCAGGGCCGCTGCGTCGACGCCGCCGGCCCCGTCTGGTACGCGGACGCCGCCAGGACGGTGGAGGTCGGCCGGACCGAGGCCGTGAACTTCCCCGGCGGCGACTTCGCCCTGATCCGCTACACCCACCCCGGCTTCACCTACCCCGGCGAGCTGGCCGCCGGACCCGGGGTCGTCCAGATCACCGGCGCCGCCCAGCCCTCGGTCGGGCAGCAGGTCTGCCACGCCGGCCGGACCACGGGCGTGCACTGCGGCCGGGTCGTCTCGGTCAACGACACCGTCGGCTATCCCGAGGGCGTCGTCTTCGGCCTGTTCCGCTCCGGCGTCTGCGTCGAGCCGGGCGACGGCGCCGGGCCCGCCTTCTCCGGCGGTACGGCGCTCGGGCTGATCGTGTCCGGCGGCTCGTGCAGCTCCGGCGGGGCGACGTTCTACCAGCCGGTGGTCCCCGCGCTCCAGGCGTACGGGCTCACCCTGCCCTGAGCCGGCCGGCGGCCGGGTCGCGGGGCGAACGGCCGCCGGGCGGAGGGGCGTTGTCAGTGGGCTCGGATAGAACTGATGTATGAATGCTACGGATGCCCGACGCCAGCACTACGCCTTCGCCCACGCCGTGCTCCGCGACTTCGCCCTGAGGGCACCGGAGCGCCTGCTCGCCGCCGCGCTCGACGGCTCGCTCGACGCCGAGCTGCGGGCGCTGTGGCGGCAGGCCGGGGCGGGGCTGCCCGCCGGGGAGCAGTCGGGCGACCGGCCGGTGGGCCGGCTCGTCCGGCACGACTCCGTCCTCGTCACCCTGCCGCCCGCGGTGGCGCCGCCCGAGGCGCACTTCGTGCTGGTGACGGCGCCGCTCGGGGCGCCGGTGCGCTATGCCACGCTGGAGGCGTCGCCCGACCCCGCGGGGCGGCCCGCGGCGATGCTGTGCATGTGGGCGATGACGGCGGACGGCCCGGCGCACGCGAGCACGCTGCAGTTCCTGCCGCCGCGCGAGGACCGGTTCCTGGACGCCGCGATGGAACTGCCCAGCGTGCCGCCGACGTTCGCCCTGTCCTGACCGGCTCCCCGCCCTCCCGTCCGACGGCCACGCGCCCCCGGCGCGCGCCCGACCGGCCGGAACCGGCCGTCCCGGGGGCCGGATTCAGCCTTTCTGCGGCGTCGGGTCGAGCCCTTCCTCGACCACCTCGCGGGCCACCTCGGCCAGCGGCCGGCGGTTGTTGCGGGCGTGCCCGCGCAGCAGGCGGAACGCCTCGTCGACGGCGATGCTCCGGCGCTGGGCGAGCGCGCCCTTGGCCTGCTCGATGACGACGCGGGAGTTGAGGGCGTTCTGCAACTGCGCCGCGACCGCCGTCTGCTCGGCGAGCGCGCGCTGCTGCAGGATGCCGAGGGTGGCGACGTCGGCGAGCGCCTGGCCCAGCCGCAGCTGCGCGGCGTGCAGGGTGCCGGGCCGGTCCCGGAAGAGAGTGAGCGCTCCGACCACCGTGCCCCGCATCTGCATCGGCGCGGAGGCGACGAGGGCGAAGCCCAGCTCCAGCGCCCGGCCGGTGAACCGGGGCCAGTCCGCGCGGGCCCGCGCGTGCGCGAGCGGGGTGGCGGGCACAGGTCTCGCGGTGCGGTAGCAGTCGACGGCGGGGCCCTCGCCCCACTCCGCCTCCGCCTTCGCCAGGGCGTGCGCGCGCTCGTCGGAGGCCGACGCCGTCAGCGGGGCACCGTCGTCGGTGGCGAGGACGACGCCCGCGGCGCTGACGTCGACCAGCTCGGCGCAGTGCAACGCAAGCCTGCGCGCGTGCTGCTCGACGTCGAAATCGCTGTCGAGGGTGTCGGCCAGCTCCACGAACGCGGCGGCCAGACCGTCCTCTCGCGACTCCTCGGGCATGGGGTCGTCACCTCGTTTCACGGCTGCTGTGCCGACCGGATGTGCGGCCGGACGTGCCGCCGGAGGTCACGCGCGACCCGCTGCCCGCATCCGGGTACCTACGGGGGCTGAACTCGGGAGTGGTTCCCGGTCGAGCGTGGGCGCGCACCGGGACTTGCTCCCAGGGAGGGGCGGTTCGCTCGTGCTCCGGCGACGGCCCACCGGGGTCCGGGGTGGTCGTGGCAGACAACATTAGACGGCTGCCGCACGGGGGGCGAAGCTACCCCGCGGAGGCGGGCGTTCAGCGGGCGTTCCGCGGTCGTACGCCACCGGTGATGGCATATGCCGCGGCCATACGGGCGCCCCGGACCCGCCCCGTACGAGGGCCTGACGACGGTCCGGCGGAGGGCCGCGTCCCGGCATCCGGAACAGGGTCGCCCGCACGGCGGCGCGGTGCGAGTATCGCCGCCATGGTCGACATGTCCCTCCTCGCCGCCTTCGTCGTGGCGATCTTCGTGCTCTCCATCACCCCGGGCCCCGACATGATGTTCATCGTGGCCATGGGCGGGCGGGGCGGCTCCGGCATGGGCGTCATGGCCGCCGCCGGCGTCGCCTGCGGCATGCTCGTGCACGCCTGCGCCGCCGCCCTCGGGCTCTCCGCGCTCTTCGGCGCGCTGCCGGTGCTCTACCACGTCCTGCGCTGGCTCGGCGCCGCCTACCTCCTCTACCTCGCGATCCGCGCCTTCCGCGACCGCTCCGTGCCCGGCGACGAGGACGACGCGGCGGCCGGCACGGACGGCAGGCACAGCGGGCCGCGGCCGCGCCGCGCGTTCTGGCAGGGAATGATCACCAACCTGCTGAACCCCAAGGTCATCATGTTCAACATCGCGTTCCTGCCGCAGTTCGTGGACCCCGGCCGCGGCCATCTGCCGCTGCAGTTGCTCCTCCTCGGCATCACCGGCGTCGTCGTGGGCTTCTGCGTCGACGGCTCGGTCGGCCTGCTCTCCGGCCGGCTGTCGCGGGCGCTGCGCCGCAGCCGCCGGCTGGCGCGCGGGCTCAACATCTTCAGCGGCACCGTCTTCGCGGGCCTGGCCGTACGGCTGGCGGCCGCACCCCGCTGAGCCGGCACCCGGGAGGTCCGGGCCCGGGCGCCGCCGCGCCCGCGCCCGGACGTCACGCCGAGGTGAGTCCCGCCCGGGGCGCGGCTGCGGGGACGAGCAGCGCCCGGCTCCGCTCGTCGCCCCACGCCGAGTCCGGGGCGACGTACGGGCGCAGCAGCTCGTCGAGTTCGGGGTCGGCGAGACCGGCCAGCGCGTCGGAGGCCCGCTTGCGCGCGATCCCCGCGAGGAAGTCGGCGAGCTGCACCCGCGGATCGGTCTCCGCGTCGACGAAGCGCAGTGCGCGCAGGTGCGCCCGGGGCGGCCGGCACACCTCGTACAGCCGTGCCACCCGCTCCTCGGTCAGCGCCGTCTGCCGGTCGTGCACGACGGTCACCGCCGCCCCGTCCCGCCCCCAGTACGCGACCGCCGCGGCCAGCGCCGGCAGCAGCGAGTCCAGCGCCGGTACGGTCCGCGGGTCCGCGAGGAGCGCGGCACGCAGCGCCTCGGCCCGCGGGCGCGCCTGCCGTACGCGCGCCAGCACGCGCCCCGCCTCGCCCGGCGCCCCCGCGCGGTGGAGCTCGTCGGCCAGCCGGAAGAAGCCGTCGGCCGAGGTCTCCGCGCCGCGGCGGGTATTGATCCACATCAGCTCGTTGAACGAGGCGAGGAACGCTCGCCACGGCTCGCGGCCGTAGCGGAGCGGGCCCTCGCGGTACAGATCGCCCGCCGGGCCGCGCGCATCCGCGTCCCGCAGCATCGCCGCGGCGTCCGCCGGGTCGGCCCCGGACACCAGCAGGTCCACGATCCGGGCGACGGCGAAGAACGCCTTCTCCGTCAGGTGCACGCGGGCGCGGCCGGGGAGCGGCCCGTCGGGGCCGAGGAACCACAGCATCGTGCCGCGGTGCTTCTCGCGCTGCAGGTGGTTCGCCTTGTAGACGGTCGCGGGGGAGCGGATGCGGTTCCGCAGTTCGCGGATGCAGTCGGCCGCGTCCCCGGCCGGGACCGTCACACCGGCGTGCGCGAAGACGTCGGTGATGCCGCCGACGAGGTTCTCGCCCTCGTAGCCGGACTCGTCACAGAACAGCTCCGCCCCCGCCGCGAGCGGGTCGGCCAGGGGTACGCCGCCGGGGGCGTCCGCGGGCACGCCGGAGGGCGGACCGTGCATGAGCCGCCTCCCGCCGTTGCCGAGAGCGCGACCGTACCGCGGCCGGTTCCCGCGCACGAGAGGTTTTCCGCGCGGTGCCGCCGCCCGCCGGCCCGTACCCCGGCAGGAACCGGTGGGCGGGGGCCGGCGGGCGGGGCTTCACGCCGCGGTCGGCGCGGGGCCCACCAGCTCCGACAGGACGTCCTCCATGGTGACGAAGCCCAGCACCCGCCCCTGGTCGCCGGTGACGGCCGCCAGATGGCTGCCGGCGGCCCGCAGCGCGGTGAGCGTGTCGTCCAGCGGGGTGTCGATGGCCACCCGCGTCATCGCGTGCAGAGCCGAACGCGGGAACGGGGCATCCCGCTCCGTCACCCCGAGGGTGTCCTTGATGTGCAGGTAGCCCAGCAGCGCCCCGCCCCGGTCGGTGACCGGGAAGCGGGAGAAGCCCGCCTCGGCGGCCAGCCGCTCCAGCCGCGCCGGGGTCACGGTGTCCTCGACGGTGGTCATGGTGCCCGCGGGCACCAGGATCTCGCCGACCGGCCGGGTGCCCAGCTCCAGCGCGTCCCGCAGCCGTTCGCCGTCGGCCGGCTGGAGCAGCCCGGCCTGGCTGGCGTCGGTGACCATCCGGGCGAGCTGGTCGTCGGTGAAGACGGCGGCCACCTCGTCCTTCGGCTCCACCCGCAGCAGCTTCAGCAGCGCGTTGGCGAAGGCGTTGATGCCGAAGACCACCGGGCGCAGCGCGCGGGTCACGGCGACCAGCGGCGGGCCCAGCAGCAGCACGGTGGGCACCGGCGCGGCCAGCGCGATGTTCTTCGGGATCATCTCGCCGATCAGCATGTGCAGGTACGTCGCCACCGTCAGCGCGATCACGAACGCTATCGGGTGCACGGCGGCCGACGGCACGTTCGCCGCCTCGAAGCCGGGCTCCAGCAGGTGCGCGATGGCCGGCTCGGCGACCGCGCCCAGCACCAGCGAGGAGACGGTGATGCCGAGCTGGGCCGTGGCCATCATCGCGGAGAGGTGTTCGAGACCGTAGAGCGTGATGCGGGCGCGCTTGTGCCCGCGGCGGGCGTGCGGCTCGATCTGGCTGCGCCGTACGGAGATCATCGCGAACTCCGCGGCGACGAAGAAGGCGTTCGTGACCAGCGTCAGGGCGCCGATCCACAGTTGCAGCGCGGTCACCGGCGGACCTCCTGGGCGGGCCGGCGCTGGTCGGGCGCTGCGGCCCGGCGCGGCGGCGCGGCACCGGCCGCGGCGCCGGCGGGAGCGCTGATGCGCACCCGGTCCGCGCGGTGGTGCTCGACGGCCAGGACGTCCAGCCGCCAGCCGCCGAGGTGCACCGCGTCGCCCTTGGCGGGGATGCGGGCCAGCAGCGTGGCGATCAGCCCGGCGACCGTCTCGTACGGCCCCTCCGGGGCTTCCAGGCCCAGCTCGGCGAGCTGGTCCAGGCGGACGCTGCCGTCGGCGTCCCAGGTGGGCCGGCCGTCGGCGCCGACGCCCGCCGGCTGGAGGTCGGGCAGCTCGACCGGGTCGTGCTCGTCGCGCACCTCGCCGACGACCTCCTCGACGATGTCCTCCATCGTGGCCACGCCGGCGGTGCCGCCGTACTCGTCGATGACCACGGCCATCGTGCGCCGCTCCCGCAGGCGCTCCAGCAGCCGGTCGGCGGGCAGCGTCTCGGGCACCAGCAGCGGCTCGGTGGCCAGCTCGGTGACCGCCGTCGCGGCCCGCGTCGGGGGCTCCAGCGCGAGCACGTCGCGGATGTGCACCGTGCCGACGACCTCGTCCAGGCTGTGGGCGTAGACGGGGAAGCGGGACAGGCCGGTGGCGTGGGCGAGGTTCGCGGCGTCGGCGGCGGTGGCGCCGGACTCCAGCGCCTTGACGTCGACGCGGGGCGTCATGACGTTCTCGGCGGTCAGCTCGTGCAGGTGCAGGGTACGGACGAACAGCTCGGCGGAGTCCGCCTCCAGCGTGCCGCCCGCGGCGGAGTGCCGGGCCAGCGAGACCAGTTCGTCGGGCGTACGGGCGGAGGCCAGCTCCTCGGCGGGCTCCAGGCCGACGCGGCGTACGACGCGGTTCGCCGTGCTGTTCAGATGGCGGATGAACGGGCCGAAGGCGGTGGTGAAGCCGCGCTGCGGGCCGGCCACGGTCTTCGCCACGGCCAGCGGCCGGGCGATCGCCCAGTTCTTCGGCACCAGCTCGCCGATCACCATCAGCACCACCGTGGACAGCGCCACCCCCAGCAGCGTCGCCACCGGCGAGGCCGCGCCGCCCAGGCCGAGGGCCTGAAGCGGGCCGCGCAGCAGCGTGGCCAGCGAGGGCTCGGCCAGCATGCCGATGACCAGCGAGGTCACGGTGATGCCGAGCTGGGCGCCGGAGAGCTGGAAGGTGAGCCGGCGGACGGCCTTGAGGGCGCCCTCGGCGCCCCGCTCACCGGCGGCGGCGGCCCGCTCCAGATCGCCGCGCTCGACGGTGGTCAGGGAGAACTCGGCCGCCACGAAGATCGCGCAGGCCAGGGTCAGCGCCAGGGCGGCGAGCAGCAGGAGGATCTCGGTCACCGTGCCACCCCCGCCCCGTCACTCGTTCTCCGGCGGGCTGTGGCACGGCTGGTACTGGGAGGTTCGCCCATTGCGGGACGCTGCTCCTTCGTGATCGTCGGTGTGGGTGTCCTGGAGTTTCCCGTATCGAGTGTCTCCGATACCAGGGTAAAGGGATAGTAAACCGGCTGGCGTGCCTGTGACCAGGCACGGGGCGGCGGTACCCGGGCGGGGCGGCGGCGTCAGGTCAGCAGCAGCGGGTTGTCGTTGCGGTGCAGCCAGCGCAGATACGTCTCGGTGGACCTGGCCGCCTCGCGGTAGGCGTCCTCCAGCGCGCTGTAGACGGCGTGGAACTCGCCGTCGGTGGTCGAGGCCGCCCGGGCGGCCAGAATGAGCCGTACGGTCAGCGGGTCGCCGCGCAGCGGCCTGATCGCCATGCCGGGGCGAGGCGTCGAGGTGGGCTGGCACGGGGTGACGGCCACCCCGGCCCGTACCAGGTCGGCGCCCGTCAGGTAGTCGCCCTGGATGACCCGCAGCTCCAGCCCGGCGCTGGCGAACATCCGGCGGATGCCGTGCCACTCGCCGTCCACGTGCGGGTCGACGACCCACGGGTGCCCGCACAGGTCGGCGAGCGCCACCTCCTCGCCCGCGGCCGCGGGGTGCGTCGCGGGCAGCGCGACGAACTGCGGCTCGCGCCAGAGCAGCGTGCGCTGGCCGACGCCGTCGGGTACGCGCAGCGGGCAGCCGGTGACCTCGTGCACGAACGCGACATCGAGCTGCCCCTCGGCGACCATCCGCAGCAGCGTGTTCGGCGACGGGTCGACGCGGATGGAGACGTCCGTGTCCGGGAACCGCCCGCGCAGCCGGCACAGCCAGCCGGCCACCGCCCGGTTCGCGGTGCTGCCCAGCCGCAGCCGGGGCCCGCTCTCCAGCGCGCGGGCCTCCTCGCGCGCCTCGCTGACCAGGGTGGACATCTCGGCGATGATCGGCCGCGCGCGGGCGGTCACGGAGCGGCCGAGCGGGGTCGGGCGGCAGCCCGAGCGGTCGCGTACGAACAGCCGGCCGCCCACGGCCCGTTCGATGCGGTTCAACTGTGCCGTCAGGGCGGGCTGGGAGACTCCGAGCCACCTGGCCGCCCCGTGGACACTTCCGGCGTCGGAGATCGCGCACAGCGCGCGCAGATGCCTCAACTCCAGCTCCACGCGGGGAGCATAGCCGCAAACATTTGTCAGGGGCACTACACCTATGCGCCGTTCCGCCCCGGCCGCGGGCGTCGGCGGGGGCGGGATCGTACGCCGCTATCACCGGATGAGATCTGCCCCCGGCCGCCTCTTCGCCCGCAGACTCCTCAGCGACCGACCGACCAATCGTTCGCGAGGAGAAAACCCCCATGAAGCTCTCCGGAAGACTGGTCTCCACCGCCTTGGGCCTCGGCCTGGCGCTGACCGGCCTGGCCGCCTCCCCGGCACCCGCGGCCGACCACCACGACCGGCAGACGACGCGGGCCTCCGCGGCGTACGTCGGGCATGACAAGGAACAGCAGGCGGAGAACCGGGCCTTCTTCGAGATGATCCGGGAGAAGGCGCGGGAGAAGCAGGCGGCCGAACCCGGCTACCAGGCCGTCACCATCACGTACAACGACGCCAGCGCACCCAACTACCAGGGCGACATAGCCCAGAGCACCCAGATCTGGAACAACGCCACCAACAACATCACCCTCGCCGAGACCTCCGGCTCCGGCGACTTCAGCTACCGCCAGGGCAACGACCCGCGCGGCAGCCACGCCGTGACGGACGGCCGCGGCCACGGCTACGTCTTCCTGGACCTCCGTCAGACCCAGCAGTACTACTCGCTGCGGGTCGTCACCCACGAGACCGGCCACATCCTCGGTCTGCCGGACAACTACAGCGGCCCGTGCAGCGAACTGATGTCCGGCGGCGGCCCCGGCACGTCCTGCCGCAACGCCTACCCGAACGCGAACGAAGCGGCCCGCGTGGACCGCAACTTCGGCTGAGCCGGACCCGGCTGCGGGCAGCGCCCGGAGCCGGACGCCGGCCGAGCCCGGTCCCGGCCCCACACGGAACCGGCGGGCCGCCGCCCGCGGGCCACGTGCCCGGCGGCCCGACCGCGCCCGCCCCGCGAACCTGCGGGGCGGGCGCGGCGCGCGTCCGGCCGCCCGGGGCCGGCGCGCGTCCTCCGGCGGCGTCCTACGGCCAGTAGGCGTCGAAGTTCCTGGAGAACTCCCAGTTGTTGTACCGGTCCCAGTTGATCGACCAGGTCATCAGCCCGCGCATGCCGGGCCAGGTGCCGTGGGTCCGGTACGAGCCGCAGTTGCTGCCCTTCGTCAGGCAGTCCAGCGTCTTGTTCACCTCGCCGGTCGACACGTGCCCGTTGCCCGCCTGGGTGCTGGCCGGCATCCCGATGGCCACCTGGTCCGGGCGCAGCGCCGGGAAGAACCGCTCGGAGTCGCCCGCGACCGGGAAGCCGGTGAGCAGCATGTCGGTCATGGCGATGTGGAAGTCGGCGCCGCCCATGGTGTGGTACTGGTTGTCCAGACCCATGATCGGGCCGGAGTTGTAGTCCTGGACGTGCAGCAGCGTCAGCGAGTCCCGCAGTGCGTGGATCACCGGCAGGTACGCGCCGCAGCGCGGGTCCTGGCCGCCCCACTGGCCGCGGCCGTAGAACTGGTAGCCCATCTGCACGAAGAACGTCTCCGGCGCCATGGTGAGCACGAAGCGCTCGCCGTACTCGGCCTTGAGCGTCTTCAGCGCCGAGATCAGGTTGACGATCGACGGGGTGGTGGGGTTCCGGAAGTCGGTGTCGCCCGCGTCGAGCGAGAGCGAGTGGCCCTCGAAATCGATGTCGACGCCGTCGAGCCCGTACTCGTCGATGATGCCGCCGACCGACCGGACGAAGGCGTCGCGCGCGGCCGTACTGGTCAACTGCACCTGCCCGTTCTGGCCGCCGATGGACAGCAGCACCTTCTTGCCCGCGGCCTGCTTGGCCGCGATCGCCGCCTTGAAGTCCGCCACCGGCTCCACGTTCGGGCACTCGGTCTGCGGGCAGAGCCGGAAGCGGATGTCGCCGGAGGTCGACGAGGTGGGCTCGCCGAAGGCGAGGTTGATGACGTCCCAGCTCGCCGGGACGTCCGCGAGCCGGGTGTAGCCGGAGCCGTTGGCGAAGCTGGTGTGCAGATAGCCCACGAGGGCGTGCGGGGGCAGGGTGCCGCCGGGGTTGCCGCCGCCGTCGCCGGTGGTGGCGCTGACGGTGGCCGACCTGGCGGACTCGCCGGCGGCGTTGGTCGCGGTCACCTCGAAGCGGTACGAGGTCCCGGGCGTCAGCCCCGTGACGGTGGCGGAGGTGCCGGTCACGGAGGTGGCGCGGGTGCCGTCGCGGTAGACGGTGTAGCCGGTCGCGCCGCTCACCGCGCTCCAGGACAGCGAGACGGAGGTGGCGGTGGTGGAGCTGACCGCGAGTCCTGAGGGGGCGGCGGGGGCGGTGCCGGGGTCGCCGCCGGGGCCGGTGAGGGTGAGGTCGTCGGCGTGGTAGGCGGGCTGGCCGTACCAGCCGTGGGTGTAGACCGTCACCGAGGTGGTGTGCGGACCGGTGGTGAAGGACGTGTTCAGCTCGGTCCAGGTGCTCGCGGCGGGGGTCCAGTCCGCGACGTCGGTGGTGCCGGTGCCGCGGGCGCCGAGGTAGGCGTACGAGCCCTGCACCCAGCCGCTCAGCGCGTACTGCGAATCGGGCCGTACGGGCACGGTCTGGGTGCACTGGCCCTGGTCGCCGCCCGACGGCTGGACCCGCAGGGCGGAAGCCCCGCTGCGCACGGGGCTGGAGACCGCGGAGCCGCTGCCGGCGGAGCAGCTCCAGCCGTCGAGTCCCGCCTCGATGCCGCCGTTGCGGACGAGGTTGGGCTCGGCGGCGGCCTCGGGCGCGGTGGCGCCGGCGGCGGTGCCGGAGAGCACGCCGCCCAGCAGGGCGAACGCGGCGATCAGGGCCGCGAGCGGGACGCTGCGGCGGAAGCGGTGTCTGGAGAAGCGCAGGAATCGGTCCACAACTGCCTCCACGGCTTGGGGTGTTGGGGCCTGGCGGGGGATGCGCGAGGGACAGGTTGGTCCAGACCAATAATGATGTCAAGGGGACGCGTACACGTCAGGGCGCGCACGCCGTCCGCGTACGCGCCCTGTGCTGCCGCCGTGCCCCGTCGTACGGGTGCCGTCCGTCCGGGGGCTTCCTCAGAGGCCCGAGATCCGCCCGTTGCGGAAGAGGTCGACGAAGATCTGGTGGTCGGCCCGCGCCCGTACCCCGTAGTCGTGCGCGAAGTCCACCAGCATCTCCGTGAACCCGTCGGCGTCCGCCGAGATCGCCCCGTCGATCGCCTGCTCCGTCGAGAACGGCACCAGCGAGTGCCCGCTCTCCGCCACGTCCGCCGCCGCGTGCATGGTGGCGGTGGCCCGGCCCAGGTCGCCCACGACGGCCGTGGCCTGCTCCGGGTCGTCGATGTCGGACCAGTCCAGGTCCACCGCGTACGGCGACACCTCCGCGACCAGTTGCCCCGCCCCGTCCAGCTCGGTCCAGCCCAGCCACGGGTCGGACGCGGCCTGCAGCGCGCGCTGCGAGATCACCGTGCGGTGTCCCTCGTGGCGGAAGTAGCGGCGGATCGCCGGGTCGGTGATGTGCCGCGCGACCGCCGGGGTCTGGCCGCGCTTCATGTAGATGACGATGTCGTTCTCCAGGGCGTCGCTGTGCCCTTCGAGCAGGATGTTGTACGACGGCAGCCCCGCGCTGCCGATCCCGATGCCCCGGCGGCCGACGACGTCCTTCACCCGGTACGCGTCGGGGCGCCGCTCCCGGCCGCCGGAGGGCAGCGTCTCCAGATAGCCCTCGAAGGCGTCGAGCACCCGGGCGCGGGTGGCCGCGTCCAGCTCGATCGCGCCGCCGCCGGAGGTGAAGCGGCGCTCGAAGTCCCGTACCTCCGTCATCGTCTCCAGCAGCCCGAAGCGGGTGTGCGCGCGGGCGGTGCGCAACGCGCCGAGGAGCGGTCCGGAGGCGGTGTCGAGGGTGAAGGGCGGCACCTCGTCGTCCTTGGCGCCGGCGGCGAGGGCGCGGATGCGCTCGCGGTAGGCGTCGGCGTACGCCCGCACGAGGCCGGAGATCTGCCCGTCGCTGAGCGCCTTGGTGTAGCCGATGAGCGCCAGCGAGCCGGCCAGCCGCTTGACGTCCCAGGTGAACGGGCCGACGAACGCCTCGTCGAAGTCATTGACGTTGAAGACCAGGCGGCCGTTGGCGTCCATGTACGTGCCGAAGTTCTCGGCGTGCAGATCGCCGTGGATCCAGACGCGGCCGGTCTGCTCGGTCAGGAACGGATCGCCGCGCTCGCCGGCCTCCAGATCGTGGTAATAGAGGCAGGCCGTCCCGCGGTAGAAGGCGAACGCCGAGGCGGCCATCTTGCGGAACTTCAGCCGGAAGGCGGCGGGATCGGCGGCGAGCAGCTCGCCGAATGCGGAGTCGAAGACGGCGAGTATTTCCTCGCCGCGCTGAGCGTCCCTGGTGTCCGTGACCATGCGCCTCACGATACCGGCGCGGCACCCCGGGACAGGGGCGCCCGGGGCGTGCGGTCCGCGCCCCGCCGGGGCGGGCGGGGCGCGGGGCGTACGCCCGGCAGACGCGCGCAAACGGCGCGCGCCTGCCGGGTGCTTCGGCTGTCCGAAGCCTGCCTGCCGTTGCCTGCCCGCCGCGTCAGCGGCGGGGGCGCGGGCCGACCGCGAGCGGGACGCCCGTACGCTGCGACTGCGCCACCGATGCCGGCGAGTCCTCGCTGCGTGCCGCGTCCTTCGGGATCTCCGGCTCGGCCGGCTCCGTGGGCCGGTCCGCCGGCGGGGTGTAGCCCTCCAGCGTCGCGTTGCCCCAGACGTACGGGTCGGCCTGGGCGCTGCCGAACGGCGACCACGCGAGCCGGGTCTGGCCGGTCTTGTCGTCGGTGTCCGAGTCGTACACCAGGACGTTGAGCGCGAACTTCTCCGGGTCCGCGGCGGCCGGCAGGTCGGCCAGCGCGATCTTCGCCTCGATCGTGTAGCCCTGGTACGGGTCCGAGACCAGCGAGACCACCCGCATGCCGGGCGCCGTGGTGGCCGCCGGGCCCTGCCGGTTGTCGCCGTCGCGCTCGGCCGCCGCACCGCCGCCGTTCGCGGTGTACGGGAAGATGCCCGTCTTGAACGTCGTCGAGGTGTCGTCGGCCGTGCCGCGCGGGTCGAGGGTGATCTCGACCGCGTCCGTACGCCAGTGGCGCTTGGCGTCGCTCTCCTCCAGCGCCGTGCCCCTGCGCTCGTCGGTGACCTTGACGAACACGTACAGGTCGTCACCGTGCCGCGAGAGCTTCGCCGTCGCCGAGATGTCCTCCGCGCCGACCTTCTCGCCCTCCCAGTGCACCAGCGGCAGTTCGGGGCCCGGGTACTCGCCGGGGCGCTCCACCCCGTCGAGCACGGGGGCGGTGGCGACCTCGGGGATCGTCGTGGCCGGGGCGGCGGGGTACGCCGGCTGGGTGTCGTTCGCCAGCCACGGCAGGCCGACGCGCTCCGTCCAGTCGCGGAACTCCGCGTACAGCGGGCGCAGCTCGCCCTGGGGCCGCACCTTCGACTTCACGGCCTTGCCGTTCGCCGCCAGGACGGTGTACCAGTCGGAGCCCAGCTGCTCGGGGTCGGTCGGCACCTGCGGCGGCCGCGCGGCCCAGCCCTGCGTGACGTACTTGCGGGCGGCGTTCCGCTCGACCTGCGCCCAGCTCGTGCCGTACTCCTTGCTCTGCGTACCGGTGAAGACGCCGAAGACGGGCAGCCCGCTGGCGCGGTCCGTACGCCGCTGCTTCGGGGCGTCCGGGCCGAGCAGGCTGCCGAAGCCGTAGTTCTGCGCGAGCAGCAGCCGCGGGCGGTGCGGGCGGTAGCCCTCCTTGGTGATCTGCGAGCGGAACGCGCGCGGGTCGCCGGCGAGGAAGAACGCCTCGATCGCCAGCCGCGCGGACAGCTGGTGGCCGCCGTGCTGGTTGAAGGGGCGCGGGTCCATCGTCACGACCGTGTCCGGGGTGGTGGCGCGGATCAGCCGGACGACGCGCTCCAGCGTGTCGTCCACGTCCCAGATCGCGGCCGTCAGCGGGCCGGACAGCGTGTACCAGAAGTCGGGCTTGTCGAGGTAGTAGATGTTGTCGATGCCGGCGAGGCCGACCGCCTCGCGCTCCTCGTCCTCCCGCATCTGCCCGAGCGGCGGACCCTCCTCCGGGCCGACCGCGTTGCCGCCGCCCTCGCCGCGGGTGACGGTGAGCACGCCGGTGCTCAAGCCGTGCTGCTCCCGCCACTGCCCGAAGGTCGCGAGGTTGCCGCACTCGTCGTCCGGGTGCGCGCCGACGAAGAGAACGTCGTTGTGGGCACGGTCCCGCCGTCCCGGCGGCGCCTTGCGCGGACGCGGCACGCTCCAGTCGTCCGCCCACGCGGACGGGGCGGTCGCGCCCAGCGCCGTACCGACGATGCCGGACACCAGCGCGGCCGAGACGAGCCGCCGGCTCGGTCCCGACCGGTCCGCGTCCTGTGCCCGAACGGGCTCCGTTCTGTCCCCCTGTGCCGAGTTCGTCACCGATGGCCTCCCCTTGACGTACGTGGTGAGCCCCGCTTGATGAGGCTCACGACCGCCTTTCTAAGCCAGACCGGGAGCCGGGGCAAGGGGTTTGTCAGGACATCTTGTCAACTGGACGTCAGCCGCCGTCTCCCGGTGCGCCCCGTGGTGTTCCCAACTGTCGGCACGGGAACGGGAGTACGAGACATATCGCACCGCGTGTGACAGAGTTCGGATCATCCGACGGCGTACTCCGGAATGCATGTGACCACCGAGAACGGCGGGACGGCCTGGCTGAGCACGTGGCCGGGACCTCCTGGACCCCGCCCGGGATCGTTTTCACGAAGCCGCCATAGCCGGGGCGGCGGCACCGGCGGCCTCCCGCGGGCGAAGGTCAGCGCAGGGCCGGTACGGTGCCGCCCGCCGCCCGGGCGAGGCCGACCCCGCGCAGCCCGCCGCACCACCCGTCGGCGATCTCCGCGAGCCGGGCGGCACCGGGCGGGGTGCGGCCGAGGCCGATCGCGTACCGCGCGCACGCCGGCCCGGTCTCGAACGGCCGGGGCCAGGCGTGCGCGTCCGCCGCGCCGGTCTCCTCCAGAGCCGTCAGCAGCGCCGGCAGACGCCCCCGGACGCGCCCCAGGGTCTCCTCGAACTCCCCGGCCAGGTCCCGGCGTACGGTCAGGACCGCCCAGGCCGCGTGCCGCCGGTGCAGGGGCGGCGGCGACAGCAGCTCGGGCCAGGGGTCCCCGCCGGTCTCCGCCGCCTGCTCCAGCAGGGCCCAGGCGCGGTACAGCTCGTCGGCCAGCAGGTCCCGGAAGCCGGCGGTCACCTGCCCGGTGCAGGTACGGACCGGCGCTGTGGGGGTGAGGACGACCACCGGCGCCCGCGGTCCCGTGGCCGCGGTGCCGAGGGCGACCGGATCCCGCCAGTCCCAGGCGGCCCAGGTGCCGAAGAAGTGCACCAGCAGGTCCGGCGCGGCCGGTTCGACGGCCTCGCGTACGGTACGGGCCGCCAGCACCGACCAGGCCAGGCCCGGCAGTCCGCCGAACGGGGCCGAATCGAGGCCGCGGGCCTTCGCCCACGCCTTCACCCGGGTCGCGAGCCGGACGAAGGCGGGGTGACGGCCGCCGACCGCGGTCCGTACCGCCTCCGCGTCGCTCACCGCGCTCAGGGCGATCGCCGCCGCCTCGCCCGACTCGGCGCGCCGGGCGACCGCTTCGGCGGGATCGAGCGCTCCGGTGGCGGCGACGACCAGGTCGACGTCCAGGCCGCCGGTGCGCAGCCGCAGGCCCGGCACGCGGGCGCCGGTCACCTGCCGCACCCGGGTGGCGTCCGGCAGTGCGGCGCTCACCCGCGCCCGTACCCCGGAGAGGCCGGCGTCCCCGGGCAGCGCCGCGACCAGGTCCAGATCCGCGCCGGCCAGGGCGCAGCCCATGCGCCGCGATCCGGCGAGGTGGACGACGCCTTCCCCCAGCGCCCCCGAGATGCGCCGCACGATCTCGCGCGCCCGGGCGTCCTCGGCCTCGCCCGCCGCGGCCGGCACGGCGGCGGGTCCGGCGGTGCCCGGCGCCACGTCGGCCTGCACGCCGTAGTGGTCCGAGACGTACAGCCCGTCCGGCGTGGGGGAGTCGCCCCGCAGGGCGGCCCCCGTCGCGCGCAACCGGCCCGGGCGCAGGAGGACGCGATCCAGCCGGGAGGCCCGGCCGGACAGCGAGGACACGGCGGCCAGCGGGTTGACGCCCGGGTCGAACGTGGGCGTCCGGTCGCCGGCGCCGTGGACCTCCGTCCAGACGTCCCGCAGCCCGAGCGCGGTGGCGGGGGCGTCACCGCCGTCGTTGAAGTCACCGACCAGGACGAGGTCGCCGGCCACGCCGCGGAGTCCCTCGGCGAGCCGGCCCAGTTGGGCCCGCCGCAGGGCGGGGCCGTCGGCGGAGTGGTCGCTGCTCAGATGCGTCGTGGCCACGACGAGGGGACCGGTGCCGGTGTCCACGGTGAGGGCGGTGACGGCCTTGTGCGGTCCGAGCGCGTGCCAGCCCGCCTCGCGTACGGGCAGCCGGCTGAGCAGCAGCAGCCCGCAGTCGGCGACGCCCTTGCCGCCGGGGTCGGTGCCCAGGGTGTAGCCGGCACGGACCCAGGGGGCCCGCATGAGCAGGGTGAGCAGATCCGCCTCGACCTCCTGGAGCGCGATGACGTCCGCGTCGGCGTCCGCCAGGGCGGCGAGCAGCAGCGGGCGGCGCCGGACGGTCTCGATGCGGTCGCTGTCGTAACGGTCCCACAACGTGTTCCAGGTGAGGATCCGGACGCCCGCAGCGCCCGGCACCGCGGGCGGGGGGTCGTCGGCGGGGCGCCAACCGGCCGCCGGCTCCCACCGGAAGGGCGTTGCGGCGGTGAAGAAGGGGGCGCTCAGCAGACGGGGACTGCGCCTTCGGCCGGCGTCCGAGGTGTCGATACGGTCCACGCCGGTGGCGCGGTCCCAGAGCAGTTCGCCGTCCGCCTCGACGAACACGATCCGGTGCCACGGAATGTCGCCGCCGGGGACGAAGGAGGGCAGCGGGACCCGCTTGGGCGCCGCGCCGCGCTGGTTGATCCCCAGCACGAACCTGGCGGGATCGAACCGCGGGTCCCAGCGGACCCGGTGGTATATCTCGTCGCTCGTACGCATCACGCCTCGCCCTCGCCCTCGCCCTCGTCCGCGGGCCCGGCCAGCGCGCCGGCGGTGTCGGCGACCGTTCCGTCCGCGCCGGCGTACCAGGTGCGGTGCGCCTCGCCCGGATAGGGCGGGGTGAACCGGTGCACCTGGGCGATGAGCACGTCCGGCGGCACCGGGTGCGCCCGTGCCCGGTTGCGCCGTACCAGCTCGTCCTCGTCGACCAGCGCGACCACGTGGGTGACCAGGGCGTCGCGGCGCGCTGCCACCCGGTGCACCGCGGCCCGCTGGTGCCGGTTGAGGGAGGTGGCGTCCCACACCGCGGTCCCGCCGCCGGCCAGCGCCGCGTCGAGCCGGTCCAGACCCGCCCGCAGGACGTCCCCGTTGGCCCGCTGGTCGGCGCGCGAGCCCCGGGCCGTGCGCAGGTCGTCCAGGCAGACGTACGCGCCGGTCCCGGCGAGGTTCCCGGCGAACGTGCTCTTGCCGCTGCCGGACGGCCCGACGAGATGGACGAGCTTGGGGAACGACCCGGAGCGCCACCGCCAACTCGCCGCCACCGCCTCCGCGACGGTGGCGATCCGCCCGGCGGCGTACGCGTCCCGCGCCTCGGCCCAGCACCGGTCGGCGGCGTCGGAGCCGAGGCCGTCGAGCGCGGCCCGCAGCCCGGCCCGCAGCGGCTCCAGCGGCGCCGGGCCGAGCAGCCCGGCGTCCTCGGCGTGCAGGGCCGACCACTCCACCTGCTCGCGCGCTCCGGCGCCCCGCGCGAGCGCCCCCGCGACCGCGTGCAGCACCCCCAGGTCGGCGGCGAGCGCGAGGCGTACGAGACCGGCCCGGCGGTCGCCGTCCGGCCAGGGACGCTGCAGACCGGCGAACAACCCCACCAGATCGGCGACACGGCGCGCGGCAGGCATGCCCAGCGGCCCCGCGAGCCGGGGCGCGAGCCACGCCCGGCGCGACCCGTGGAGCATCGCCGCCAGCACTCCCGCCAGCCGCGCGTCGCCGTACCGGCCCAGCCCGGCCAGCCTCGCGGACACGTCCGCGACGGCGGCTTCCGCGGCGGCCGCATCCTCCGGGACGGCGCCCACCGCGGCCGACAGCGACGCCACGTCGGCGGTCCCGCCCGAACGCACCGCCCACAGTGCGGCCTTCGGACCCCGCCCGTTCTCCACGACGGCGGCGTGCATCCAGTGCGTGTCGGTCTGGACGTGTCCCCGGCGTACCCACTTGGCGACGCGCTGCCCGAACTCCGCGAGGCCGAACCCCTCGACGGCGCGCACGACATACCCCTCCTGCCGCGCGGTGTCCAGCCGCAGCGCCCGCAGCACCCGCTCGTCGAACACCCCGCGCCACAGCACCGGCGGCACCGGCACGCCCCGCCGCCGCAAGAACCGGACCGTCCGGTCCCAGTCCAGGCAGCGGTCGCCGTCCCAGACGGAGAACCCGTAGAACCAGCTCTCCAGGTCCTCGTAGGCGATCGAGTGGCGCGCGAAGACGTTCTCGCCGCACACCCGCCAACCCCGCGGTATCTCCCGGCCGATCCGCCCCTGCAGGCCCTTCACCCATGCCCGCGAGGGATGGTGCGCCGAATCCGGCGACCGGGCGTGCAGCCCGTCGGTGTAAAGGGTGGTGTTCTCCCCGTCGAGCTTCTCGGTGACCACGACCTCGCGCCCCCGCAGCCCGGACAGCTCACCGGCCCGTACGTCGTCCGAGGCCGCCCCAGGCGACCACGGGAGATGCGGTGTACGGGGATAGTGCACACGCATGATCCGGCTCCGTGACGCTGTCGGGTCCGGCCACTGTAGAAGCGCCCGGCAGCGCGCCTCCAGCGAATAACCCGGCGGGCCGGGCAGGGCGGCGAAGACGCCGTCGTCCACCCGCTGTGGCGCCCGCTGCACGAGGCCGAGGGCGGCTGGTTCTGGTGGGGCGCCAAGGGCCCCGGGCCGGCCAAGGAGCTGTGGCGGCTGATGTACGAGCGCATGACCGGCCACCACGGGCTGCACAACCTCGTCTGGGTGTGGAACTCCGTCGACCCGGCCTGGTACCCCGGCGACGACGTCGTCGACGTCATCAGCGCCGACACCTACCCCCCGGTCGGCGATCACGGGCCCGCCAGCGGGACGTACGACAAGCTGGTCGACCTCGTCGGCGACAAGAAGCTCGTCGCCATGACGGAGACGGGCTCCATCCCCGACCCGGACCTGCTGCAGACCTATGAGGCGGACTGGAGCTGGTTCACCACCTGGAGCGGCGAGTTCATCGACGACGGCGAGCACAACCCGCTGCCGTTCCTCCGGCGGGTGTACGAGCACGAGTACGTCCTCACGCTCGACGAACTGGGCGACTGGCGCTCCCACCCCCCGGCCCGGACCGGCTGAACCGGGGGGTGCACGGGGCGGTCCCCGGCCCGGCGGGCCCGCCGCCGGCCTTCGTCCGGTGGGCGCAAGACGTCGAACGCGTCCGTGCGGGGGACGCCCGGGACGGGCCGCCGGGTCCGTCCTGCGGGTCAGGGCAGCAGTGACTCCCGCAGCACCCGGCCCTCGGACTGCGTCGGCGGGTCGACCCCGAGGATCGCCGACATGGTCGCGGCCAGGTCGACGTGGCGTGGGTTCCGCGGCGGGCGTCCGCGCCGGATCCGGTGGCCGGCCAGGATGAGCGGGATCTCGGTCTCCGCGCGACTTCCGTGGCGCCCGTCGAAGCCCTCGGCCGGCGGGGTGAAGGACAGCGCGTACGGTGCCGCCAGTTCGAGCACCAACTGGCCGTACTGCGGCGCCATCCGCAGCGCGGCCTGGTCCGCCTTGCCCAGCACGGTCGCGACGCCTTCGACGTCCGCCAGCGCCGTGCGGGCACGGTCGGTCGCGGCGGTGTCGGTGGCCGCCGCACCCAGGAGGTGCACGGACGCGATGCTGCCGCCGGAGACCAGGACGGCATCGGTCTCCGGCGCCGGCCGGCCGCCGGACCCGATCACTTCGGGCGTGAAGCCCGCGGCGGCGAGGGCGGCGACCGCCTCGGCCGCCATCGGCGTGTTCCAGCCCGTCATGCCGTGGTCGCCGGTGACCACCCAGGTCGTCCGGCCGAAGAGGCCGAGATCCTTGACCGTCCGGATCAGCCGCCCGATCTCGGCGTCGGTCTCGCGCATGGTGTCGAGCATCCGCGGGTCGTCGGGCCCGAAGGAGTGCCCGTCGCCGTCGAGGTCGCTGGAGTAGACCGCCAGGAAGTCCGGTCGGCGGGTGAGGGTCACCCTCGTGCCGCCGCTGTTCACGGGCTGCCCGGTGAGCATCGCGATCGCGTCGTCGACGCGCGCGCCGATGCGCCCGCCCGGCTGGGTGTAGAGGCCGTCGGGGTCGCCGTACGCCGTGCCCTTGTCCTGCAGGATGAACCACTGCGCGGACCCGATCCGGATGCCCTGCGGTCGCCACGCCTGGGCGAGTCCCTCGACCGCGCTGTCGCGGCTCTGGCCACGGACGACGCCGGCCGCCTCGTCGTAGTAATAGGCGGCGTTGCGGGTGCGGTCCGGGTGGGCGCCGCACGAGACCGCCGTCCACGACTGGTTGGTGATGCTGGCCATCACGCCGGTGCTGGTGGTCACCGAGCCGGTCCGCACCAGTGACATCAGGTGGGGCATCGGCGCACGGCCGTCGAGGTAGTCGATGTCGAAGCCGTCGAGGGCGACGAAGATCAGCAGGCCGCGCTTCGGGGCGGCGTACGCGGAAGCGGCGGCGAGGGGGGACGCGAGCGCCCCGGCCACGGCGCCGGCGAGGACACCGCGCCGGGACAGAGAGGTGGTGGACATGGCGCGACCGTAGAAGCGCCACTCTCCCGGCCGGCGAGCACGGGGTGAACGGGCCGCGAATTCCCGCGTCCCGGCGTTCCGGACGCACCACGGACTCCCCCGCCGCAGCGGAGAGCGCCGGTGAGGACACCGGCGCTCTCCGGTCTGTCAGTACGGCCCGTATACGTTGTCGATCGACCCGTACCGGTCGGCCGCGTAGTTGCACGCGGCGGTGATGTTGGCCACCGGGTCGTAGCTGTCCGTCGAGGTACCGGGGACGTGGTACGCCTCGAAGGTGGGCGCGATGACCTGGAGCAGGCCCTTGGAGGGCGTGCCGTTCACGGCGTTGATATCCCAGTTGTTGATGGCCTGCGGGTCCCCCCCGGACTCACGGATGATGTTGCGGTGAATACCCTCGTAGGTCCCGGGGATACCGTGCTCGGCCATGATGTCGAGCGACTCCCTGATCCAGCCGTCGAGGTTGTCCGGGTAGCTCGTGACGGTCGCGCTGGCGGTCTTCAGGCCCGACTCGGATTCCGCCTCGTCGGCCTTGTCGGCCTTGGCGCCGAGGACGAGTTCGAGGCCCGGGAGGATGAAGTGCGGGTTGCCGCCGACGGCCTCGCGGTTGTCCTCGTACAGCTTCTTCCAGCCGCCGCGCACGCCTTCCCTGTCGGCGATCTTCGCCAGGGAATCTCCGGTGACCACGGCGTACGTGGCCGCTGCCGCGCCGGCGGTCGCCGCGGCGGGGGCCTCGGCGCGCACGCCGCTCTGGGGGGCGGAGGCGGGGACGGAGCCGGCCGCGGAGGCCGAGGACGCGCCGATCAGCGGAGCGGCGATCGCGACGCCGCTGACGCCGGCGAAAGTGATGCCGCGGGTGATCAGGCGCAGCTTGGGACGGCGGTGCTTACCTTTTGCAGGCATGGGTATTTCTCCTCAGCGCCTGCGAGGTGAGCTGTCGGGTTCGGGCTGGAGATGCCCGGCCGCACCACGGTGCGACTTCACCCCAAGCCGTTCCGGAATCCGGACCGGCGACTTACCTATGGGTCCCCCGCTCCTGCCGTGTGTGATTAGGGAACGGTTTCCGGATGGCGGCAGGATTCGGCGTCCACCCGGCTGGCGCAGACTTAAGCATGTCTTTCCGGTCCGGACAAGCTGCGGAACCCGTCCGGTCAGCGCGGGACCGGCTTCGCGGCCGGACGAGTGCCGCCGCGGAAAGCGGAGCGGGCCGCAACTCGCTTTCGGGATAAGGAAACTGTGAATTCCCGCCGTGGGCGCCCGCGGCCGAACGTGATTCGCGTCACCGGACACATGAGGTCCGATCGGTCAGAAGCGCGGGGCGATCGGGGGCGAATCCTTCAAATGGTGCGTATCGCCCCGCAGGGAATATCCGACAAGTCCGTTTGTTCCGGACCGTCTGGCTGCCGGGTCTGTGCGGAGGGAATTCACGAACCCGTAGTGGGGGGACCCGCTCGTCCGCGGGGACGACGAGGCGTCAACTGACCAAAGGAAATGACGTCTTCGGAATCACCGCCGGATTACGGGCGGAAGGTGCGCAGTTGGAGTGAGCGGCGTGAAATACCGTCGCCAACTCCCTCAGCACTCCACCACGTTGACCGCGAGGCCGCCGCGGGCGGTTTCCTTATACTTGACCTTCATGTCCGCGCCCGTCTCCTTCATCGTCTTGATCGCCTTGTCGAGGGAGACGAAGTGCTGGCCGTCGCCGCGCAGCGCCATGCGGGCCGCCGTGATCGCCTTGACCGCCGCCATGCCGTTGCGTTCGATGCACGGGATCTGGACCAGGCCGCCGATCGGGTCGCAGGTCAGGCCCAGGTTGTGTTCGATGCCGATCTCCGCGGCGTTCTCCACCTGTTCGGGGGTGCCGCCGAGGATCTCGGCGAGGCCGCCGGCGGCCATGGAGCAGGCCGAGCCGACCTCGCCCTGGCAACCGACCTCTGCGCCGGAGATGGAGGCGTTCTCCTTGAAGAGCATGCCGATCGCGCCCGCCGCGAGGAGGAAGCGGACCGCGGTGTCTTCCTCCCCGGCGCGGCTGTCCCTGCCCGGTACGAATTCCGCCGCGTAGTGGAGGACCGCGGGGATGATGCCCGCCGCGCCGTTGGTGGGGGCGGTGACGACGCGGCCGCCCGCGGCGTTCTCCTCGTTGACCGCCATCGCGTAGAGGGTGACCCACTCCATCGCGTGCGCCGCCGGGTCGCCCGCCGCGCGGAGCTGGCGGGCCTCGCCGGCGGCGCGGCGGCGGACCTTCAGGCCGCCGGGGAGGATGCCCTCGCGGCCGGTGCCGCGGGCGACGCACTCGCGCATGACCCGCCAGATCTCCAGCAGTCCGGCGCGGATCTCCGCCTCCGTGCGCCAGGCGCGCTCGTTCTCCAGCATCAGCGACGACAGCGACAGGCCCGTCTCACGGGTGCGGCGCAGCATCTCGTCCGCGGTACGGAACGGGTGCTTCAGCACGGTGTCGTCGAGCTTGATCCGGTCCTCGCCGACCGCCTCCTCGTCGACGACGAAGCCGCCGCCCACCGAGTAGTACGTCTTCTCCAGCAGCGTCCCGCCGTCCGCGTCGTACGCGGCCAGCGTCATGCCGTTCGCGTGGTACGGCAGCGAGCGGCGCCGGTGCAGGACGAGGTCGGCGGAGACGTCGAAGGGGATCTCGTGGTCGGGCCCTATTTCGGCGCCCAGCAGGTGCAGCCGCCCGGTGGTGCGGATGCGTTCCACCTCGCCCTCGGCCCACTCGATGTCGACGGTGCGCGGCGAGTGGCCCTCCAGACCGAGGAGGACGGCCTTCGGGGTGCCGTGGCCGTGGCCGGTGGCGCCCAGGGAGCCGAAGAGTTCGGCGCGTACGGCGGCGGTGTGGGCCAGCAGGCCCTCGTTCTTCAGCCGGCGCGCGAACAGCCGGGCCGCCCGCATCGGGCCGACCGTGTGCGAGCTCGACGGGCCGATGCCGATCGAGAAGAGGTCGAAGACGGAGATGGCCACTCGGGACTCCCTTGTCCTTGCGTGGGACGGGCGCGTGCTTGGTGCGAGGTGCGACGGCTTGCGCGTACGTCCCCGGGGCCCGGCCGCCCGTCGCGCGAAGCGGCGGGCGGCCGGGCCGTACGGGCTACAGGCCGGGGTACAGCGGGTGCTTCTGCGCCAGGTCGGTGACCCGGGCGGCGAGTGCGGCCGTCTTCGCCTCGTCGAAGCCCGGCTTGAGGGCTTCGGCGATGACGTCGGCGACCTCCTCGAAGTCCGCGGCGGTGAAGCCGCGGGTGGCCAGCGCCGGCGAGCCGATGCGCAGGCCGGAGGTGACCATGGGCGGGCGGGGGTCGTCGGGGACCGCGTTGCGGTTGACGGTGATGCCGATCTCGTGGAGCCGGTCCTCGGCCTGCTGGCCGTCCAGCTCGGAGTCGCGCAGGTCGACCAGGACCAGGTGGACGTCCGTGCCGCCGGAGAGCACCGAGACGCCGGCCGCGCGGGCGTCGTCCCGCAGCAGCCGCTCGGCCAGGATCCGGGCGCCGTCCAGCGTGCGCTGCTGGCGCTCCCGGAACTCCTCGGACGCGGCGATCTTGAACGACACCGCCTTGGCCGCGATCACGTGCTCCAGCGGTCCGCCCTGCTGGCCGGGGAAGACCGCCGAGTTGATCTTCTTGGCGAGGGTCTGGCGGGAGAGGATGACCCCGCCGCGCGGGCCGCCGAGCGTCTTGTGCGTCGTCGTGGTGACGATGTCCGCGTACGGCACGGGGTTGGGGTGCAGGCCCGCGGCCACCAGCCCGGCGAAGTGCGCCATGTCGACCATCAGCAGTGCGTCGACCTCGTCGGCGATCCGGCGGAAGCCGGCGAAGTCGAGCTGCCGCGGGTACGCCGACCATCCCGCGACGATCAGCTTCGGCCGCCGCTCCTTGGCCAGCCGCTCCACCTCGGCCATGTCGACCTGACCGGTCTCGGCGTCGACGTGGTAGGCGGCGACGTCGTACAGCTTGCCGGAAAAGTTGATCTTCATGCCGTGGGTCAGATGCCCGCCGTGGGCCAAGTCCAGACCCAGGATCGTGTCGCCGGGCTTGAGCACCGCGAACATCGCCGCCGCGTTCGCCGACGCACCCGAGTGCGGCTGGACGTTCGCGGCCTCGGCGCCGAAGAGCGCCTTGACGCGCTCGCGGGCCAGGTCCTCCGTGACGTCGACGTGCTCGCAGCCGCCGTAGTAGCGGCGGCCGGGGTAGCCCTCGGCGTACTTGTTGGTGAGGACCGAGCCCTGCGCCTCCAGCACGGCGACGGGGGCGAAGTTCTCCGAGGCGATCATTTCGAGGGTGGACTGCTGGCGCATGAGCTCGGCGTCCACGGCGGCGGCGACCTCGGGGTCGACCTCGTGGAGCGAGCCGTTCAGAAGGGACATGGGACCTTCCGGGGAAAGAGGGGGACGCGGGGCGGGCGGGGCTGCGGCGGCGGAGCTCAGCCCGCGGTGAACGCGGTGTACTCGGCGGCGGACATCAGGTCGGCGGACTCGGCCGTGACGCGCACCCGGAACAGCCAGCCGTCCTCGAAGGGGCCGGAGTTCACCAGCGCCGGGTCGTCCACGACGTCCTGGTTGGTCTCGGTGACCTCCCCGGTCACCGGCGCGTAGAGGTCGGAGACGGACTTCGTCGACTCCAGCTCGCCGCAGGGCTCGCCCGCGGTGACCGCGGCGCCCACGTCCGGAAGCTGGACGAACACGACGTCGCCGAGCGCGTTCGCGGCGTGGGCGGTGATGCCAACGGTGGCGACGCCGTCGTCGGTCGCGACCCACTCGTGTTCCTTGCTGTAGCGCAGGTGCTCAGGGTTGCTCATAAGGCGATTCTCCAGGATCGGGACGTGAGCGGCGTAAAGGGGCGCTGGTGGCGCGGTCGAGGGGCCGCCAGGGAAGGGGTCAGAGGCGTTCGGAGAGCCGGTCAGGGGCGCTTGTAGAACGGCAGGGCGACGACCTCGTACGGCTCGTGGCTGCCGCGGATGTCGACGCCCACGCCGGTGGCCGCCGAGGGCCCGGGACCGGCGTGCGCGGCGTCCACGTACGCCATGGCGATCGGCTTGCCCAGGGTGGGGGAGGGGGCGCCGGAGGTGACCTCGCCGATCGGCCGGCCGCCCGCCACCACCGCGTACCCCGCGCGCGGCACCCGCCGGCCCTCGGCGACCAGGCCGACCAGCACCCGCGGCGGCTCGGCCGCGGCGCGCTCGGCGGCCTGTTCGAGCGCCTTGCGGCCGACGAAGTCGCCGGGCTTGTCGAGCTTGACCACCCGGCCGAGCCCGGCGTCGAAGGGCGTGAGCGCGGTGGTCAGCTCGTGCCCGTACAGCGGCATGCCGGCCTCCAGACGCAGGGTGTCGCGGCAGGAGAGCCCGCACGGCACCAGGCCGTCGTCCGCGCCCGCGGCGGTCAGCGCCGCCCAGACGGCGGGCGCGTCCGCGGGGCGGACGAACAGCTCGAAGCCGTCCTCGCCGGTGTAGCCGGTGCGGGCGATGAGCGCGTCCGCGCCGGCCACCGTGCCGGGCAGGCCCGCGTAGTACTTCAGGCCCGCCAGATCCGCGTCGGTGACCCGGCCCAGGACGGCCGGCGACTTCGGGCCCTGCACGGCGATCAGGGCGTACGCCTCCCGGTCGTCCCGCACCTCGGCGCCGGGGAAGCCGGCGGCCCGCTCGGCGAGGGCGTCCAGGACGACCTGGGCGTTGGCGGCGTTCGCGACGATCATGTACTCCTCGTCGGCGAGCCGGTAGACGATCAGGTCGTCGAGGATGCCGCCGTCCTCGCGGCAGATCATCGTGTACCGGGCGCGGCCGGGGCGCACGGCGGAGAGCCGGCCCACCAGGGCGTAGTCCAGCAGTTCCGCGGCCCGCGGGCCGGTGACGGCGATCTCGCCCATGTGGGAGAGGTCAAAAAGGCCGGCGCGGGTGCGCACCGCGACGTGCTCCTCGCGCTCGCTGCCGTAGCGCAGCGGCATGTCCCAGCCGGCGAAGTCGGTCATGGTGGCGCCGAGGGCGCGGTGCGTGGCGTCGAGCGCGGTACGGCGCGGTGCAGGGCTCTCAGTGGTCATCATCAGGCTCCCGGACAGGGGGTGGTCGTGTCCTCCCCATCTGTCATCGGAACCTGAGAGGTTCGCCACGATCCCGCGGGAGCGTGGCTTGCACCTTGGGTGGGGCGGCGCCGGCACGGCCGGGGACACCCGCTTTTCAGATCTGCCTCGCCCGCGCGGTGACGGTGCCTGAGAGATTCAAGGGAGGACTTGCTCCTTCGGCGCCCGGTGCGGCGAGGCACCGGGACTCTCCCGCGCGGGTTCTAACGGCCGGTATGCAGTTGGCGGCCCCATCATTGCACGCGCCCTCGGCCGTGGGACAGGGCGAAGAAGTGGGAGGCCACCTTCCGTTGCGTCCTTGTCGAGTCCCGCCGCTGTTGCGAGGCTTGTGGACGGCAAGCGGCGGCGGTGCAGGGCCTGGGAGGCAGCGTGACGGTGGAGCAGGCGGCCTCCAGGGAACGGCTTCGATATCCCGAGGGGGACATCGTCGTGATCTCCGGACTGCCCGGCAGCGGCAAGAGCACGCTCATGCGCCGCACGCAGCCGCCGGCGGCGGTGCTGCTGATCGACTCGCAGTACGTGCGCGAGCGCTGGGCGCGCAAGCTGGGCGCGCGGCTGCCGTACGCCCTCTACCGGCCGTTAGTGCGCATCGACCACTACGCGCGGCTGCGCCTGGCGGTCCGGGCCGGCGGCAGCCTCGTCGTGCACGACTGCGGCACGCTGCCGTGGGTGCGGTGGTGGCTGACCAGGCAGGCCAGGCGGTACGGGCGCGGGGTGCACGTCGTGGTCCTGGACGTGCCGGCCGACGTGGCGCGGGAGCGGCAGGCGCGGCGCGGGCGCGCGGTGTCGCGGTACGCCTTCGCCCGGCACCGGTGGGCCCACCGCAGGCTGCTCGACTGGGCGAGCGGCGGGCAGCCGGCGGAGGGGTGCGACTCGGTGCTGGTGCTGGACGGGCAGGCGGCGGGGGCGCTGCGCTCGATCAGCTTCGGCTGAGCCAGCGGCGGCCCAGCCCGACCCTGTGCGTGCGGCTGTGCCTGTGCCTGTGCCTGTGCCTGTGCGAGTCTGCGCCGGATGAGCCCGCGGCGCCCGCGCGGCCCCGCTGTGCCGGGCCCGCGGGCCGCTACGCGCCGGACCGCGTCGGCAGCTCCGGCGGCGCCGCCGCGTTCGCCTGCGGCACCTGCCCCGCCGGCACCAGCCCGCTGCCCGCCGCCGCCGCGAGGACCCGTACGAGCGCCGCCACGGTCACCGAGGCCCGCTCGTCCACCGCCGCCCGGTCGCCCGCCTGCCCGGCCCGTACCAGGCCGGCCAGTTCCTCCCGCAGCGAGTCGACGGCCTGCGCCAGCGCCGTCGTCGGCTGTGCCTTCATCGACTTGACCTTGCCCTCGGCCCCCGCCGCCGCGCCCACCGCGTCCAGATGCGAGCGCACGTCGGGCAGCGTGCGCGGGTTCGCCCGGCCGCCGTCGGCGACGGCCTGCTGGACCTGCTCGACGGTCCGCGCCGTGGCGGCGGTGAGCTGGCCGAGCTGCGCCAGCAGGTGCAGCGTCGAAGGGTCGACGTCGGCGGCGGCGGCGGGGGCCGAGGCCGCGGGCCGGACGTCGTGGTGCCCGCCCCCGGTGACGTCCCCGGCGGCGGCGACGGGCCCGGCTGCGCCGAGCACGAGGGCGCCGCCGGCGACGGCGGAGACGACGGTGGCGGCGAGGCCGGCCATTCGGTTCGTACACATGGAAAACGGGCTCCCTGTCGCGAGGTCGTGAGGGTGAGAGGACTCCACCGTGGGCAGGTGCGGCCTTCGCCCGCGAGTGCACGCAGCCGTTAGGGTGCCGACGTTCATCCCCCGAAAGTTGGCTGGTCCCGATGAGCTTCGACTACCGCTCCCCGCAGCCCCCCGCCACGGGCGGCTTCCCCGGCAACGAGCTGGAGGAGGTGCTCGCCGCCTCGCTCGGCAACGCGCAGGCCGCCCCGCGGCTGCTGGAGGTGCTGGGCCGCAGCAGCCTGTGGGTGCCGCTGCCCGGGGGCGGCGGGCCCGACAGTCCTTCGCTCCCCGTGCCGACGACCGAGATCGGCGGCGCGCCGTACGTGCCGGTGTTCTCCTCGCAGGAGGAGTTCCTGCGGGTCACCGGCACCCATATGTCGTTCACCGTCGCGCCCGCCCGCGAGTTCGCCCGCGGGCTGCCGCCGCAGGTCGGCATCGCGGTCAACCCCGGCGGCACGGTCGGCGTGCCGCTGCCGCCCTCGGCGGTCGCGGAGCTGTGCCGGGACCGCGGGGCGCCGCGGCTGCCGGGGGAGGCGCGCGGCGGCCGGGTGCGGCTGTTCACGCCGGACTGGCAGGACGACCCGGTGGACTTCCTGGCGGTCGCCCGGGAGGAGTTCGAGCGGATCGGGGTGGTGCGCAGCGCGCGCCGGGGGCTCGCGAGCGTCGAGGGCGGTGCGGAGCAGCTCTACATCGGGGTCGAGTTGCTGGACACGTACGACGAGAGCCGGCAGGCGACGGTGGAGGCGCTGGGCCGGGCGCTGGGCGCGCAGCCGGTGCCGTGGAAGGTGCAACTGGTCTTCCTCGACGCCGCGGTGGACCCGGTGATCACCTGGATGCGGGCCAAGGTCGAGCCGTTCTACATCCGGGTCGGCTGACGCGGTCAGGCTCTAAGCTGGTTTGATGACCTTTCCGGGCGTATACGCGTGCCCGGGAGCGGCGGCGGCCGAGACGAAGGGTTGGGGCCCAGGGTGAACGGGGGCGCGAGCGGGAGCGCGCGGGGAGCGGGCGTGGACCGGTTGGTCCGCCAGGTGGCTCCCGGCAGGTACGACGCGTACGAGGCGCTGCTCGCCGCGCTGGCCGCCGGGCAGGTGTGGATGCTGCTCTGGCAGGGCAGCCCCGACTCGCCCGACGCGCAGTACGGCAGCATGCAGGTCGAGGGCCACGCCTACGCGCCCTGCTTCAGCTCCGACCGCGAACTGGCCGCCAGCGGCTGGGCCGGTGCCCACGAGCCCGTCGCCGGCGCCGAGATCGCCGCCGCGCTCTACCCCGACCGCTGGGGCCTGTGGCTCGACCCGCACACCGCCGGCGGCGGCGTCGGCGTCCCCTGGCTCGACCTGCGCCGGGTGGCCACGGGCCTGGACCGGCTGCCCGCGGGCCCGCTGCGGATCGCCGAACCGGTCGTGGACGTCGCGCAGTTCTACGCCCTGCTGGGCCAGACCGCCCACCGCACGCCCGCCGTGCGCACGCTCTGCCGCGCCTGGGTGCAGCCGGTGCTCGGCGAGCCGTACCTGGCCATCGGCATCGACCTGTACGACACGGGCGGGCAGTCCGTCGCCGCGGCGCAGTCGATGATGCAGGAGTCCGTGGCCGCCGTCCCCCCGGGCCTGGCGGTCTCCACGGTGGCGCTGGCCGACGACCACGACCCGGTGGCGATGTGGATGCGGGCGAACTCCCGGCCGTTCTTCGACCGCGGCGCCTACGGCGGCGGTCCGGCCGCCCCGCCCGCCGGTTACGGCTATCCGCCGCCGCACTCCGCTGGCGGCGCCCAGCAGTCCGGCTGGCAGCCGGGACCCGCCCCGCAGTTCTGAGGTCCTCGCCCCGCTATATCCGTACGTGTCCTGATATCGGGCCGGTGAAGATCCGCTCAGCGGCGGTCGGATGTCCGGATAACGGTTATCCACTGCATCGCATCACGTTTGCGCATCCATTCCCCTTGGGGTCTGGCGAGTGATCGCAGGCGCATTGAAGACTCCCCCCGCGGGAAGCTGTCGTTCCCCTGTGCGACGGCAGAGCTTCACGATCACGGACTATCAAGCACCAGGCACTACGGATCACGGCACCACGGCATGACTTGCACCAGCGAAGCGAATGAGCCGCTACCGCGGCAGACGACGGCGGGACGCCGCCGCTCGAGAGGGGTCCCCACAACATGACGGCACCTATCGAGACCACCGGCGCCACCGAGGCGACGCCGGAAGCTCTCGTCGAGGGCGTGGACAAGAGCCGGATCGAGGGCCGTTCGCTCGGGCGTATCGCCTGGATGCGGCTCAAGCGCGACCGCGTCGCCATGACCGGCGGCGTCCTCGTGGTGCTCCTCATCCTGATCGCGGCGCTCTCCCGGCCGATCCAGGCGATCTTCGGACTCGACCCCAACAGGCTCAACCAGGACCTCGTCGACCCCTCCCTGGCCACGCCGTACGGCTCGTTCGGCGGCATGAGCTGGGACCACCCGCTGGGCGTGGAGCCGCGGCTCGGCCGCGACATCGCCACCCGGATCCTGGAGGGCTCCTGGGTCTCGCTGCTCGTCGCCTTCGGCGCCACCATGGTCGCCGTCGTGATCGGCACCGTCCTCGGCGTGATCGCCGGCTACTACGGCAAGTGGGCGGACACGATCATCAGCCGGACCATGGACACGTTCCTGGCCTTCCCGGTGCTGCTCTTCGCCATCTCCATCTCGGCCGCGCTGCAGGGCGGCGCGTTCGGGCTGAAGGGGCTGCAGCTCCACATCGGCGTGCTGATCTTCGTCATCGGCTTCTTCAGTTGGCCGTATATCGGCCGCATCGTCCGCGGACAGACGCTGAGCCTCCGCGAACGCGAGTTCGTGGAGGCGGCGAAGAGCCTGGGCGCGCGCGGCCCCTTCATCCTCTTCCGGGAGCTGCTGCCGAACCTGGTGGGGCCGATCCTCGTCTACTCCACCCTGCTGATCCCCACCAACATCCTCTTCGAGGCGGCGCTCAGCTTCCTCGGCGTGGGCATCCAGCCGCCGCAGGCCTCCTGGGGCGGCATGCTGGACAGCGCGATCGACTACTACCAGGTCGATCCGATGTTCATGGTCGTACCGGGCGTGGCGATCTTCCTGTCCGTGCTGGCCTTCAACCTCTTGGGCGACGGGCTCAGGGACGCACTCGATCCCAAGGGCCGCCGATGACACCGATGACCCCAAGAAGCAGCCTGGGCGCGGCACCCGCCGTTCCCGCTCTCGTCCCATCACTCCGAACCAGGGGGCAACGCCTCACCATGAAACTCAGGTCGAAATCAGCCGCCATGCTCGCGGTTGCCGTCTCGGTCGCGTTGACCGTCTCCGCCTGCGGCGGTGGCGGCAACGACGACGACTCGGACGGCGAGGGCGGCGGCGCCGCCGCGAACGCGGCGATCGAGAAGGTCCTCAACGCCTCCGACAAGAAGGGCGGCACCCTCGTCTACGAGTCCGCCGACGTGCCGGACTCGATGGACCCGGGCAACACGTACTACGGCTACGTGTGGAACTTCAGCCGCCTGTACGCGCGCTCCCTCATGACCTACGCCCCCGGCCCGGGCGCGCAGGCCGCGGAGCCGGTGCCGGACCTCGCCGAGGGCCCCGGTGAGGCCACCGACGGCGGCAAGACCTGGACGTACAAGATCAAGAAGGGTGTCAAGTACGAGGACGGCACCGAGATCACGGCCGGCGACGTCAAGTACGCCGTCGAGCGGAGCAACTACGCCCGCGACGTGCTCTCCCTCGGCCCGAACTACTTCGCCCAGTACCTGCAGAACCCGGACGACTACAAGGGTCCGTACAAGGACAAGAGCGAAGAGGGCATCTCGTCCATCGAGACCCCGGACGACCACACGATCGTCTTCAAGCTCGACCAGGCGTTCCAGGAGTTCGACTACCTGGTGGCCATGACCCAGACGGCGCCGGTGCCGCGGGACAAGGACAACGGCTCGGACTACCAGAAGAACATCGTCTCCTCCGGCTCGTACAAGTTCGAGAGCTTCGACCTGGACAAGTCCGCCACCCTGGTCCGCAACGACCAGTGGGACCCCAAGACGGACAAGATCCGCAAGCAGCTCCCGGACAAGATCGAGATCCGGTTCAAGGTCAACGCCGAGACCATCGACAGGAACATCGAGGCCGGCAAGACCCACGTCATGTTCGACGCCCTCGGCGTCACCGGTCAGACCCAGTCCCAGCTCCTGCGGGACAAGGCCAGCAACATCGACAACCCGACCGGTGGCCGGCTGACCTACCTGGCGATGAACACGCAGCTCGCGCCCTTCGACGACGTCAACTGCCGCAAGGCCGTGGAGTTCGCCGTCGACAAGGACTCCTCGATGCGTGCGCTCGGCGGCGAGCCCAAGGGTGACATCGCCACCACCGCGCTGCCCCCGGACGTGCCGAGCCACGAGGCGTACGACGACCCGTACGCCAGCGAGGGCAACAAGGGCGACGTCGACAAGGCCAAGGCCGCGCTGAAGGAGTGCGGCAAGCCCGACGGGTTCGACACCGTGCTGACCGCGCGCACCGAGCGGCAGGACGAGATCGACAACGCCACCGCGATCCAGGCGGCCCTGAAGAAGGTCGGCATCAACGCCGAGATCCAGAAGTTCCCCGGCGGCAAGTACTTCACCGACTTCGCGGGCTCCCGCAAGTGGACCGAGGACAACAAGGCCGGTCTGTACATGATGCAGTGGGGCTCCGACTGGCCCAGCGGCTACGGCTTCCTGCAGCAGATCGCCAACGGCGGCGCGCTCGGCGAGTCCGGTAACACGAACATCTCGTACCTGGACGACCCGGAGATCAACAAGCTCCTGGACGACTCGATCGCGAACCCCGACAAGGCGGCACGCGCCAAGGCGTACGCCGAGGTGGACAAGAAGATGCTGGAGACGGCGGCGATCGTGCCCCTCTCCTACTTCAAGGTCCTGCACCAGCGTTCGGACCAGCTCACCAACCTGGTGGTCTCGCAGGCGTTCAGTGGTCAGTACGACTACCTGAACCTCGGCCTGAAGTAGCATCCCCACCGGCTGCGCGGGCGGTGCCCGCACCGGCACCGCCCCCGCCGCCCGGACCGTGGAAGGCACGCCCTCGTGTTCGCGTATCTCATCCGGCGGCTGATGGCCGCAGTGGTGCTGCTGTTCGTCGTGAGCGCCATCACCTACGCCATCTTCTTCCTTCTGCCGCGGCTCGCCGGCAGCACCCCCGACCAGCTCGCCGCGCAGTACATCGGCAAGAGCCCGGACCCCGAGACCATCGACGCGGTCAAGAAGAACCTCGGCCTCGACGATCCCGTCTACGTCCAGTACTGGGACTTCATCCGCGGCATCTTCGCCGGCCGGGAGTTCAACTTCGGCCCCGACCCGTCGCAGTGCAACGCGCCCTGCCTCGGCTACTCCTTCCGCAAGCACGAGGAGGTCTGGCCGGAGATGCTGGACCGGCTGCCGGTCACCGCCTCGCTGGCCATCGGCGCCGCCGTGCTGTGGCTGGTTTCCGGGGTGATCACGGGCGTGATCTCGGCGCTGCGCCCGGGGTCGGTCTTCGACCGCGCCGCCATGGGCGTCGCCCTGGCCGGCGTCTCGCTGCCGATGTTCTTCACCGGCACCGTCGCACTGGCGCTTTTCGTCTACCACTGGCAGATCTTCCCGAACGAGTACACACCGCTCACGGAGAATCCGGTGCGGTGGTTCCAGGGGTTGGTGCTGCCCTGGTTCTCCCTGGCGTTCCTGTATTCCGCGCTCTATGCGAGACTCACGCGGGCCGGGATGCTGGAGACCATGGGTGAGGACTACATCCGCACCGCCCGCGCGAAGGGCCTGAAGGAGCCGGTGGTGATCGCCCGGCACGGACTGCGCTCCGCGCTGACGCCCATCGTGACGATCTTCGGTATGGACTTCGCGCTGCTGCTCGGCGGGGCGGTGATCACCGAGACGGTGTTCTCCTTCAACGGGGTCGGTTCCTGGGCGGTGCAGTCCATCAGCGAGAACGACCTGCCGCCGATCCTCGGTGTGACGTTGTTCGCCGCCTTCTTCATCGTGCTCTGCAATCTGGTGGTCGACTTCGTGTACGCCGCCATCGACCCGAGGGTGAGGGTCTCGTGACCGGTCTGACGAAGACGGGCGCCGTCGGCGAGCCGGTTCCGGCAAGCACCGAGGCGTCGTCGTTCCTGGACATCCGGGACCTCAAGGTCCACTTCCCGACCGACGACGGTGTGGTGAAGTCCGTCGACGGGCTGTCCTTCCAACTGGAGAAGGGCAGGACCCTCGGCATCGTGGGCGAGTCCGGCTCCGGCAAGTCCGTCACCTCGCTGGCCGTGATGGGCCTGCACACCGCCGGGCAGTACGGCAAGCGCCGGCGGGCGCAGATCTCCGGCGAGATCTGGCTCAACGGGCAGGAGCTGCTGTCCGCGGAGCCCGACGCGGTGCGCCGGCTGCGCGGCCGTGAGATGTCGATGATCTTCCAGGACCCGCTCTCCGCGCTGCACCCGTACTACAAGATCGGGTACCAGATCGTGGAGGCGTACCGCGTCCACCACGACGTCGACAAGAAGACCGCGCGCAAGCGGGCCATCGAGATGCTCGACCGGGTCGGCATCCCGCAGCCCGACAAGCGCGTCGACGACTACCCGCACCAGTTCTCCGGCGGCATGCGCCAGCGCGCGATGATCGCGATGGCGCTGGTGAACAACCCCGAACTGCTCATCGCCGACGAGCCGACGACCGCGCTCGACGTGACCGTGCAGGCGCAGATCCTCGACCTGATCCGGGATCTGCAGAAGGAGTTCGGCTCCGCGGTCATCATCATCACCCACGACCTCGGCGTGGTCGCCGAACTGGCCGACGACATCGTGGTGATGTACGGCGGCCGGTGCGTGGAGCGGGGCTCGGCCGAGGCGATCTTCGACCGGCCGCAGCACCCGTACACCTGGGGTCTGCTCGGCTCCATGCCGCGCATCGACCGCGAGGCCACCGACCGGCTCATCCCGGTCAAGGGCAGCCCGCCGAGCCTCATCAACGTGCCGAACGGCTGCGCGTTCCACCCCCGCTGCCCCTACGCGGACGTGCCCGCGGACAACGCCAGCCGCACCGTACGGCCCGAGCTGCGCGACGTCGGCACTGGGGGCACCCCCGCCAATGAGGGCGTAGCCGGTGGGGGACACTTCGCCGCCTGCCACCTGCGGCAGGAAGACCGGGAGCGCATCTACACCGAAGAGATTGCGCCGAAGCTGTGAAGGACGAGGCTGTGCCCGAGACCAAGGCCGACACGGCGAGCTCCCCCGCCGGCAACGCCCCCACTGGCGGGGGTGCCCCCACAGCGGGGGACGGGAAGGAGACCGGCGCCGCGGCGGCCGGCCCGGCCGACGCCGGCGGAACGAAGGCGACCGCGACCATTCCGGGCGCGCGGCTGCGCAAGAAGCCCGCCGCCGGCGCCGAGCCGCTGCTGAAGGTCTCCGGGCTGACCAAGCACTTCCCCATCCGCAAGGGCCTGATGCAGCGCCAGGTCGGCGCGGTGCAGGCCGTGGACGGCATCGACTTCGACGTGCTGCCCGGCGAGACGCTGGGCGTCGTCGGCGAGTCCGGCTGCGGCAAGTCCACCATGGGCCGGCTGATCACCCGGCTGCTGGAGCCCACCGGCGGCACCGTCGAGTTCCAGGGCCGGGACATCACGCACCTGAGCACGGGCCAGATGCGCCCGCTGCGCCGCGACGTGCAGATGATCTTCCAGGACCCGTACTCCTCGCTGAACCCCCGGCACACCGTCGGCACCATCGTGGGCGCCCCCTTCAAGCTGCAGAACGTGCGGCCCGAGGGCGGGGTGAAGAAGGAGGTCCAGGGGATCCTGGAGCGGGTCGGGCTGAACCCGGAGCACTACAACCGCTATCCGCACGAGTTCTCCGGCGGCCAGCGGCAGCGCATCGGCATCGCCCGCGCGCTGGCCCTGCAGCCGAAGCTGATCGTGGCGGACGAGCCGGTCTCGGCGCTGGACGTGTCGATCCAGGCGCAGGTGGTCAACCTCCTGGACGACCTCCAGCAGGAGTTCGGCCTCACGTACGTGATCATCGCCCACGACCTGTCCGTCGTCCGGCACGTCTCGGACCGGATCGCGGTCATGTACCTGGGCAAGATCGTCGAACTGGCCGACCGCGCCAGCCTGTACCAGGAGCCGCTGCACCCGTACACCAAGGCGCTGATGTCCGCGGTGCCGGTGCCGGACACCAAGCGGCGCCAGCAGCGCGAGCGCATCCTGCTCAAGGGCGACGTGCCCTCGCCGATCGCGCCGCCGTCCGGCTGCCGCTTCCACACCCGCTGCTGGAAGGCCACCCAGGTCTGCAAGACCAAGGAGCCGCCGCTGCTGGAGCTGAAGCCCGGCCGGCGCACCGCCTGCTGGCACCCGGAGAACGCGCCCGACCAGGCACCCGACGACAAGCAGTAGAAGCGTGCCGGAGTAAAACGGGGGCGTGGTGTCCGACGAACTGTTCACCCCGTCCCTGCAGCACTGGCTGGACCTCGCGGGGATCTTCGTCTTCGGGATCTCCGGCGCGCTGCTCGCGGTGCGGAAGAACTTCGACGTCTTCGGCATCGCGGTGCTCGCGCTGGCCACCGGGCTCGGCGGCGGGCTGCTGCGTGACCTGGTGATCGGCGCGGTGCCGCCGGCCGCGTTCACCGAGCCGGGGTATCTGTTCACGCCGCTCGTCGCCGCGCTGCTGGTCGTCTTCCTGCACCCCGAGGTGGAGCGGATCACCAGCGCGGTCATGGTCTTCGACGCGGCGGGCCTGGGGCTGTTCTGCGTCACCGGCACGCTCAAGGCGTACGAGTACGGGCTCGGCCTCACCTCCGCCGCCGTTCTGGGGCTGACCAGCGCCGCCGGCGGCGGCGTGGTGCGCGACCTGCTCGCCGGCGAAGTGCCGTCGCTGCTGCGCTGGGACCGGGAGATGTACGCCGTGCCGGCGCTGGTCGGCGCGGTGGCCACCGCGCTGCTGATCCGCTTCGACCAGGTCGAGCCCGCCACGGCGACGGCCGCGGCGGCGCTGGCGTTCGTGCTGCGGCTGCTGGCGCTGCGCTTCCGCTGGCGGGCCCCGCGCGCCTGGCAGCGGCGCAGCAGGGCGGCGGGGGAGGGCTGAGGGGCGCCCTGCCGTCCGGCGGGTGCGGTACGGGGCCGGGGGCGGGGTCCGTACGGCCGGAAGGCGGCGTTCGGCGGGCCGGGCGGGCGCCGTAGAATCGGGACCATCATGGACCAGGCCGTCTACCTCGACCACGCCGCCACCACCCCGATGTTCCCCGAGGCGGTGCGTGCCATGACCGAACGCCTGACCGTCACCGGGAACGCCTCCTCGCTGCACGCCGCGGGCCGGCGGGCCCGGCGTACCGTCGAGGAGTCCCGGGAGCGGCTGGCCGCCGCGTTCGGCGCCCGGCCCAGCGAGGTGGTCTTCACCTCCGGCGGTACCGAGGCCGACAACCTGGCGGTCAAGGGTCTGTACTGGTCGCGGCGGGCCGAGGACCCCGCCCGTACCCGGGTGCTCGCCAGCCCGGTCGAGCACCACGCGGTGCTGGACGCCGTGCACTGGCTGCAGAAGCACGAGGGTGCCACGGTCGACTGGCTGCCCGTCGACACCTACGGCCGGGTGCACCCCGACGGGCTGCGCGCCGCGCTGGAGCGCGGCCCCGGCGGGGGCGCGGGCGACGTGGCGCTGGTGACGGCGATGTGGGCCAACAACGAGATCGGCACGGTCCTGCCGGTGGCCGAACTCGCCGCGGTGGCACGGGAGTACGGCGTGCCGATGCACGCCGACGCCGTGCAGGCCGCGGGCCAGACGGAGGTCGGCTTCGGCACCAGCGGGCTGGCCGCGCTGACGCTCACCGGGCACAAGATCGGCGGCCCGTACGGCATCGGGGCGCTGCTCCTCGGCAGGCAGTACGCGCCCGAGCCGCTGCAGCCAGTGCACGGCGGCGGGCAGGAGCGCGAGGTGCGCTCCGGCACGCTGGACGTGCCGGCGATCGCGGCGTTCGCGGTGGCGGCGGAGCTGGCCGCGCAGCGGCGCGCGGAGTTCGCCGGCGAGGTGGGCGCGCTGCGCGATCGCCTGGTGGCGGCGGTACGGGCCGCGGTGCCCGACGCGGTGCTCAACGGCGACCCCGAGCCGGCCGGGCGGCTGCCCGCCAACGCGCACTTCTCGTTCCCCGGCTGCGAGGGCGACTCCCTGCTGCTGCTCCTGGACGCCCAGGGCATCGCGTGCTCCACGGGCTCCGCCTGCACCGCGGGGGTCGCGCAGCCCAGCCACGTGCTGCTCGCCGCGGGGGCGGACGCGGACCTGGCGCGCGGCACGCTGCGGTTCTCGCTGGGGCACACGTCGACGGAGGCGGACGTGGCGGCGCTGGCGGCGGCGATCGGGCCCGCGGTGGAGCGGGCACGGGCGGCGGGGCTGACCTGACCCGGGCGGCGGCGGGGCGGTGCGGCCCGTAGCGGCCCCCCCGGCCTCGGGGGCGTCCGGCCTGCCGGGTCAGGAGCCGCGTGCCGGGCGGGCGCTCGCCTTGCGGCCCGCGGCCTCGTGCGCCTGGCGCACCAGGCGCATGTACCGCGGCCAGTCCCAGTGCGGCCCCGGGTCGGTGTGCGTGGCCTGCGGGACCTCGTTGTGGCCGACGATGTGCTCGCGGTCCACGGGGATGCCGTAGCGCCGGCAGATGTCCGCGGTCAGCTTCGCCGACGAGCGGTACATGACGTCGGTCAGCGTCTCCGGGCGGTCCACGAAGCCCTCGTGCTCGATGCCGACGCTGCGCTCGTTCCACTCCCGGTTGCCCGCGTGGAACGCCACGTCCAGCTCGCGCACCGTCTGCGCCACGTGCCCGTCCTCGGCCCGGATGACGTAGTGGGTGGCGGCACCGTGGCCGGGGTCGCCGAAGACCTTGAGCGCCACCGCGTAGCTGCCCTCGGTGACGTGGATGACGACGCGGTCGATGCCGTAGTCCGCGGGGCGGTCGGCGCGGCGCCAGTTCGCCTCCGAGGCGCCGGCCCAGCCGGCCGCGGCGTAGTCCAGCTCGCCCGGTCTGCGCGCTTTGTCGATGCCGGGGATCTGCCACCACATGCGCTTGAGCTGCTCGTACCCGGCCCAGCCGAGGCCGGCGCCGACCACGCCCACGCCCAGGGCGGCCAGTACGGCGCGGCGGCTGGAGCCCTTGCGCGGCTCCTCGCCCCCGGGCAGCCCGGGATCCGCGCGGGGCGCGTCGGTCCCGCGCGCCGGGTCGGCGCCGTCCGTGGTCGGCATGCGGTCGGTCCTTCCCGTTCGGTCTCGATCGGCCAACGCCTCCGGCCGCCGGACGGTTCCGCTCCGCGGCCTCGTTACCCTGGAGTGGCTATGACCGACACCGCCCGCCCCGCCCGTCTGAAGGTCCTCGCCGCCATGTCCGGCGGCGTGGACTCCGCCGTCGCCGCCGCCCGCGCCGCGGCGGCGGGGCACGACGTCACCGGGGTGCACCTCGCGCTCTCCGCCAACCCGCAGTCCTTCCGCACCGGCGCCCGCGGCTGCTGCACCATCGAGGACTCGCACGACGCCCGCCGCGCCGCCGACGTCATCGGCATCCCCTTCTACATCTGGGACCTCGCCGAGCGGTTCCGCGAGGACGTCGTCGAGGACTTCGTCAGCGAGTACGCCGCGGGCCGTACGCCCAACCCCTGTCTGCGCTGCAACGAGAAGATCAAGTTCGCGGCGCTGCTCGACAAGGCGCTGGCCCTCGGCTTCGACGCGGTGTGCACCGGCCACTACGCCAAGGTCGTCACCCGCGAGGACGGCAGCCGCGAGCTGCACCGCGCGGCGGACGCCGCCAAGGACCAGTCGTACGTCCTCGGCGTGCTCGACGAGCGGCAGCTCGCGCACGCCATGTTCCCGCTGGGCGAGACCGAGACCACGAAGGCCGAGATCCGCGCCGAGGCCGCCGAGCGCGGGCTGTTCGTGGCCGAGAAGCCCGACAGCCACGACATCTGCTTCATCGCGGACGGCGACACCCAGGGCTTCCTCGCCCGCCGCCTCGGCGCCGCCGAGGGCGACGTCCTGGACGAGTCCGGCGCCCGCGTCGGCACCCACTCCGGCGCGTACGGCTTCACCGTGGGCCAGCGCAAAGGCCTGGCGCTGGGCCACCCGGCCCCGGACGGGCGGCCGCGCTACGTGCTCGACATCTCGCCCGTGGACAACACCGTCACGGTCGGCCCCGCCGCGTCCCTGGACGTCGAGTCGCTGACGGCGATCTCACCGCGCTGGTGCGGTACGCCGCCGGCCGGGCCCGGCGCGTACACCGCCCAACTGCGTGCGCACGGCGGCGAGACGGCGGTGACCGCCGAAGTCGTCGGCGGGGAGCTGCGGGTGAGCTTCGCGGCGCCGGTCCGCGGGGTGGCGCCGGGGCAGGCCGTGGTGCTGTACGACGGCACGCGCGTGGTCGGCTCCGCGACCATCGCGACCACACGCCGCGCGAACGCGCCGGTGGCCTAGCGCGGCCGAAACGCGCCTGGCCGCGGGCCCGGAGCCCGCGCGTACGGTGTGACGCATGAACATCTGCGTCTTCCTCTCCGCAGCCGACCTCGACGCGCGCTACACGGCGCCCGCCCGCCACTTCGCCGAACTGCTGGGCAAGCGCGGGCACACGCTGGTGTGGGGCGGGTCGGACGTGGGGCTGATGAAGGTGGTCGCCGACGGGGCGCAGGAGCACGGCGGCCGGCTCGTCGGGGTCTCGGTGACGTTCCTGGCGGACAAGGTGCGCGAGGGCGCCGACGAAATGGTGGTCGCCGGGGACCTGGCGGAGCGCAAGGCGGAGCTGCTCGGCCGCTCCGACGCCGTCGTGATCATGGTCGGTGGCACCGGCACGCTGGACGAGGCCACGGAGATCCTGGAGTTGAAGAAGCACGGGCTGCACTCCAAGCCGGTGGTGCTGCTCAACACCGCGGGGTACTACGACGGGCTGCGGGAGCAGTTCCGGCGGATGGAGGCGGAGGGGTTCCTGCCGCTGCCGCTGGCGGAGCTGATGTTCTTCGCCGACGACCCGGTGGCCGCCATGACGTACCTGGAGGCAGGTACGGCGCGGTGACAGGATGACCGCATGAGTGAGATCACCCCTGCCACCACACATCTGATCACGGGCGCCGGCTCCGGCATCGGCGAGGCGCTGGCGCGGCGGCTGGCCGCGCGCGGGTCCGCCGGGCTCTGGTTCCTCGTCCGCAGCCGGGCCCGCGCCGCGGAGCTGACGGAGCGCTTCCCCGGGGCGCACACCGTCGTGGCCGACCTCGGCGCGCCGGGCAGCCTGGCCGACGCGCTGGCGGGGCAGGAACTGCCCGCCCGGCTCGACTCGCTGGTGCACGTCGCGGGCGTGGTGGAGCTGGGTCCGGTCGCGGAGACCACACCGAAGGTCTGGGACGAGACGCTGGCCGTCAACCTGATCGGACCCGCCGAGCTGACCCGGCTGCTGCTGCCGCGGCTGCGGGCGGCGCGGGGGCACGTGGTGTTCGTCAACTCCGGCGCCGGACTGAGCGCGGGGCCCAGGTGGGGCGCGTACGGCGCGAGCAAGCACGGGCTGAAGGCGCTGGCCGACGCGCTGCGCGCGGAGGAGGCCGGCAGCGGCGTGCGGGTCACCACGGTCTACCCGGGCCGCACCGCGACGCCGATGCAGGCCAAGGTGCACCGGCAGGAGGGCCGGGAGTACGAGCCGGGGCGCTGGATCGACCCCGAATCGGTGGCGACGACCCTGCTGACGGCCCTGGACCTGCCCCGCGACGCCCAGCTCACCGACGTCTCCGTACGCCCCGGCCCGTAGGCCGGCGGGACTTTCGGCATACCCTCACCCTCGTGACCGCTCGTATAGGGCGCAGGCGCCGTCTTTCAGGGCGGGGTAAGCCCGGATTCGGCCTGAGCCTGCTTCTCCTGCCACCACCCGTAGGGCACAAGGGCAGCACGGGGTTCGCCGTTCTTCTCGATGATGAGGTGTGCGTCCCGGAAGTAGGCTCCGTCGATGCGGCGGCCGAGTTGGGCGCGCAGGTCGTTGGTCGCGATGCGTTCGGTACTCATGGGTCTGATCGTACCGACAGAGACCTTAGGTACTATCGGTACTGTGAAGCTCAGGTACAACTACCGTCTCGATCCGACGCCGGGTCAGCGCATGGCCCTGGCGAAGGTGTTTGGGTGCGCACGGGTGGTGTTCAACGACGGGCTTCGCGTCCGGCACGAAGACCATGCGGCCGGGCTGCCGTACATCAAGGACACCGATCTTCAAAAGCAGGTCGTCACTGCGGCGAAGCAGGCGCCCGAGCGGGCATGGCTCGGCGAGGTGTCTTCGGTGGTGCTTGTGCAGGCGCTCGCCGACCTGCACACCGCCTACCGGAACTTCTTCAACTCCGTCACCGGCAAGCGCAAGGGTCCGAAGGTTGCCCCCCCGCGGTTCCGCTTACGGAAGGACAACCGGCAGGCGATCCGGCTCACGCGCAACGGCTTCCGTATCCGAGCGGACGGAAGGCTGAACCTCGCCAAGGTTGGCGACGTCAAGGTTCGCTGGTCCCGTCGACTTCCGTCGGACCCGTCCTCGGTCACGGTGGTCAAGGACGCGGCCGGACGGTACTTCGCGTCTTTCGTTGTCCAGACCGATCCGCCCGAGGTGCTTCCGGAGACCACGGGCGAAGTCGGTATCGATCTAGGGCTGACGCACTTCGCGGTCCTCTCGGACGGTCGGAAGATCACCGCACCCACTTTCCTGCGTCGCGCCGAACGCAAGCTGAAAAAGGCGCAGCAGGCTCTCAGCCGGAAGGCCAAGGGTTCCAGCAACCGCAGGAAGGCCGTCGCGCGCGTGGCGCGGCTGCACGTCCGCGTCGCCGGCGCGCGGCGGGACCACCACCACAAGTTGTCGACCGCCCTCGTTCAGGAGAACCAACTGATCGCGGTGGAAGACCTCGCGGTGAACGGCCTCGCCCGCACCCGCCTCGCCAAGAGCGTGCACGACGCCGGATGGGCCCAGTTCACGGCCATACTGGAGTACAAGGCCGCACGATACGGCCGCGCTTTCGTGCGCGTCGGTCGATGGCTGCCGTCCTCGCAGACCTGTTCAGTGTGCATGGCCGTCGACGGGCCCAAGCCCCTCAGCGTCCGCACCTGGACATGCAAGGGATGCCAGACCACCCACGACCGGGACATCAACGCCGCCCGGATCGTCTTGGCCGCCGGACGGGCGGACAAGCAAAACGCCTGCGGAGGGTGAGTAAGACCCCCCGCTCGACGGAGGGCATCACCCAGTGAAACAGGAACCCAACTCAAGCCCGGCCGCCAAGGCGGCAGGCAGGGAGAGAATCTCCCGCCTCCAGGCGGGAGAGGACGTCAATGAGACAGCGACGCGCCCGTGGGGCGCAGGTGCCGCCACCGGCGTGGGATCCATGCCCGGCGAGGACGCGCGGGAGACCGCGCGCACGGTGACCGGCGAGGTCGGCGACTTCCCGTTCCTGCCCGAGCTGCCCGCGCGCGGGCCCGGCGCCGACATGGTCGGCCGCAGCGTGGGGATGCTCGTCGACGTCTACGCGCACCTGCAGCCCAGCGGCTGGCGCATCGCCGACCGGCCGGGGATGGACACCCGCAGGGCGCGCTCCTGGCTGGGCGAGGACCTGGACGCTCTGGAGGAGTTCACCCAGGGCTACGCCGGCCCGCTGAAGGTCCAGGCCACCGGGCCGTGGACGCTGGCCGCCGCGCTGGAGCTGAAGGGCGGCGAGGCCGCGCTGCGGGACCCGGGCGCCTGCCGCGACCTGGCCGCCTCGCTCGCCGAGGGGCTGCGCGCCCATCTGGCGGAGGTACGCCGCCGGGTGCCCGGCGCCGAGGTGGTGATGCAGCTCGACGAGCCGTCGGTCACCGCCGTGCTCACCGGCCGGATCGCCACCGCCAGCGGCTACCGCACCTACCGGGCCGTGGACCGCGCCGTGGTCGAGGGCACCCTGCGCGACGTGATCGACGCCGCCGGCGCCACCGGTCCGGCCGGCACCCCGGTGGTCGTCCACTCCTGCGCCCCGGACGTGCCCTTCGCGCTGCTGCACCGCGCGGGGGCCGCGGCCGTGTCGTACGACGCGGCGCTGCTGACCGAACGCCAAGGCCAACTGGAGACGCAGGTCGGCGAGGCCGTGGAGGGCGGGCTCGGGCTCTTCGCGGGCGTCGTACCGGCGACGCCGAACCCTCCCGCGGGCGCGCCCGCCGGTGCGGGCCCGATGTCAGACCCTGCAGGTAGCGTCGGGGGTGTCAGGACGTTGTGGCGCAGGCTGGGGCTGTCGCCGCAGGCGCTCGCCGGCAGTGTGGTGATCACTCCGGCGTGCGGCCTCGCGGGCGCCGACCCGGAGTACGCTCGCCGGGCCCTCGCCCACTGCGTCCGTGCCGCGGGGTCCCTCGCCCGGGACCCGGAGTGACGACGGGAGGCCCGGTGTGAGTACGGACAGCGTGGCGCGTGAGCGGCATCGGCTGCTGGCGGAGCAGATCGAGGAGCACCGCTTCAGGTATTACGTGACGACGCCCGTCGTCAGCGACGCCGACTTCGACAAGCTGCTGCGGGAGCTGGAGGCGCTGGAGGAGCGGCACCCGGAGCTGCGCACACCGGACTCGCCGACCCAGAAGGTCGCCGGGGCGTACGAGACGGATTTCACCTCCGTCCGGCACCGCGAGCGGATGCTCTCCCTGGACAACGCGTTCACGGACGAGGAGCTGGACGCCTGGGCCGACCGGATGGCAAGGGAGCTGGACCCCCAGCCGTACCACCTGCTGTGCGAGCTGAAGGTCGACGGCCTCGCGGTCAACCTGACCTACGAGCACGGCCGGCTGGTCCGCGGTGCCACCCGGGGCGACGGCCGCGCCGGCGAGGACATCACGCCGAACATCCGCACCATCGGCGAGATCCCCCACCGCCTGCGGGGGGAGAACATCCCGGACCTCGTCGAGATCCGCGGCGAGGTGTTCTTCTCGCTCGCGGAGTTCCAGCAGCTCAACGCGGACCTGGTGGCCGAGGGCAAACCCCCCTTCGCCAATCCGCGCAACTCCGCGGCCGGTTCGCTGCGCCAGAAGAACCCCCAGGTCAGCGCCTCCCGTCCGCTGCACATGGTGGTCCACGGTATCGGCGCGCTCGAAGGCGCCCGCTTCGACCGGCTCTCCGGGGCGTACGACCTGCTCAAGGAGTGGGGCCTGCCCACCTCGCCGTACACGAAGGTCGTCGACGGCATCGACGGCGTACGGGCCTACGTCGCGGGCTACGCCGACCGCCGGCACGACGTGGCGTACGAGTTCGACGGCGTCGTCGTCAAGCTCGACGAGATCGCCCTGCAGGGCCGCCTGGGCTCCACGTCCCGCGCGCCGCGCTGGGCCATCGCCTGGAAGTTCCCGCCGGAGGAGGTCAACACCAAGCTGGTCGACATCCGCGTCGGCGTCGGGCGCACCGGCCGGGTCACGCCGTACGCGGTGGTCGAGCCGGTGACGGTGGCCGGCTCCGAGGTCGAGTTCGCCACGCTGCACAACCAGGACGTGGTCAAGGCCAAGGGCGTCCTCATCGGCGACACGGTCGCGCTGCGCAAGGCGGGTGACGTGATCCCCGAGATCCTGGGCCCGCTGACCGACCTCAGGGACGGCAGCGAGCGGGAGTTCGTGATGCCCGCGGAGTGCCCCGAGTGCGGCACGGCGCTCAAGCCCATGAAGGAGGGCGACGTCGACCTGCGCTGCCCCAACGCCCGGTCCTGCCCGGCCCAGCTCCGCGAGCGGCTGTTCTATCTCGCCGGCCGCCGCTGCCTGGACATCGAGAACTTCGGGTACGTCGCCGCGACCGCGCTCACCCAGCCGCTGGAGCCGGCGGAGCCGCCGCTCAGGGACGAGGGCGGCCTGTTCGACCTGAAGGTCGAGGACCTGCTGCCCATCAAGTCGTACGTCCTGGACCAGGACACCGGCCTGCCCAAGCGTGACCCGGAGACGGGCGAGAAGAAGGTCGTCACCTTCTTCGCCAACAAGGAGGGCAACCCGAAGAAGAACACCGAGCTGATGCTCGGTCATATCCAGGCCGCCAAGGACCGGCCGCTGGCCCGGGTCATCGCCGGGCTCTCCATCCGGCACGTCGGCCCGGTCGCCGCGGAGGCGCTGGCCCGCGAGTTCCGTTCGGTCGAGCGGATCATGGCGGCGAGCGAGGAGGAGCTGGCCGCGGCCGAGGGCGTCGGGCCGACGATCGCGGCCTCGCTGACGCAGTGGTTCGCGGAGGACTGGCACCGCGAGATCGTCGAGCGGTGGCGGGCGGCGGGCGTCCGGATGGAAGAGGAGGCGGAGGAATCGGAAGGTTCGCGTCCGCTGGAGGGTCTGACGGTCGTCGTCACGGGAACACTGCAGTCGCACACCCGGGACGGCGCGAAGGAGGCACTGCAGAGCCGCGGGGCCAAGGTGACGGGTTCGGTCTCGAAGAAGACCGACTTCGTCGTCTCCGGCGACAACCCCGGGTCCAAGTACGACAAGGCCGTGCAGTTGAAGCGCCCGATCCTCGACGACGCCGGCTTCGCCATCCTGCTGGAGCAGGGACCCGACGCCGCCCGCGAGGCCGCCGTGCCACCGCCCGAGTAGCCGCCGGGCGCGGCCTGTTCGAGTGCTGACCGAAACCCGGCGAGTCGGGGGCAATCGGGCGACCGCAGCCGATCGGCGCCCCAGACCGGCTTTCGCGGCCTAGTGTGGATGGGCGCGCCGACGCGCGCCCAGGCGGTGAGAGGGACGGGATGCGACCGACGGAGAGCACGGAACCGGCGCCGGTGCTGCGCCGGTTGGTGCTGCCCGCCCTGCCGTGGCTGGCGCAGGCGGCCGGCGGCCTGGTGTTCGCCATCGGGGTGCTGCACGGGCTGCGGCAGGGCCACGCGCCCTTCCCGCGCGGAACCGCGGGCTGGGGCCTTCTCGTCCTGACGGCTCTCCTCATCGCCCATCTGGTCGCACCCGGCCGCGACCGCTGGTCCGGCGGCAACGGCTCGGCCGCCGCGCTCACCCTCGCCGTGCTGCTGCTCTACGGCTGGACCCCGGCCGTCATCATCAGCCTGCTGGTCATCCTCGCCGTCGCCCTCGTCCGCCGCCCGGACCGCAGGCAGGCACCGCTGCACGGGGCCGTCGAGATCCTCGGCGTCTCGACGGCCGCCGTCGTGCTGTGGACCTGCGGTGAGCACCCGACGGTCGAGCGCCCCTGGGAGCCCGGCTCCTGGGATGTGTACGCGCTGCCCGAGCTGATCGCCGCCGCCCTGTCGTACGTGCTGGTGACCCGCGTGCTCACCTGGTACGCGGACCCCGGCCACCGCGAAGGCCCCGGCCTGCTCGCCCGCGCCGCGCTCACCCGGCAGGGCCTCGGCGGCGCCGCGCTGCTCGGCATCGCGCCGCTCATCATCGTCGTGGCCGTCAACACCCCCGTGCTGCTGCCGCTGTTCGCCGTGCCGCTCATCGCGCTCGACTCCAGCCTGTGGATGGCCCGCGCCCGCGCCGAGGAGCAGCTGCGCGACCCGCTGACCGGGCTGCCCAACCGTCAGTGGCTGCTGGAACGCACCTGGCACGCCCTCGGCGAGGCCGAGAGCACCGGCCGCCGCGCCGCCCTCATCCTCATCGACCTCGACCGCTTCCGCGCCGTCAACGACACCCTCGGCCACCGCGCCGGCGACCGGCTGCTCCTCCAACTCGCCGGCCGGCTGCGGCTCGCGCTGCCGCGCGGCGCGGAGGCCGCGCGCCTGGGCGGCGACGAGTTCGCCGTGCTCATCCCGCTGACCGACTCCGCCACCAGCGCCCAGCGCGTGGCCCGTACGCTCGTCGCCGCCCTCGGCTCCCCGCTCGATCTCGACGGGATGAGCCTGGTGCTGGAGGCCAGTGCCGGCGTCGCCGTCTACCCCGAGCACGCCACCGAGACCGAGGGCCTGCTCCAGCGCGCCGACGTGGCGATGTACCAGGCCAAGCGGGACCGCAGCGGCGTCGAGGTCTACGAGGCACGCCGCGACGGCAACACCCCCGACCGGCTCGGTCTGCTGGGCGACCTGCGCCGGGCGCTCCAGGCCCGCGAGATCGCGCTGCACTACCAGCCGAAGGTCGGCTTCGACGGCCGTGTCGTCGGCCTGGAGGCCCTGGTCCGCTGGGCGCACCCGGAGCGCGGGCACGTGAACCCGGAGGAGTTCATCGCCATCGCCGAGACCTCGGGCCTGATGCCGGTGCTCACCGAGTACGTGCTGGAGACCGCGCTCGCCCAGGTCGCCGACTGGCGCGCCGCCGGTCTCCACGTCCCCGTGGCCGTCAACGTCTCCCCGCGCGATGTGCACACGCCCGGCTTCGCCGGCGCCGTCGCCGCCCGCCTCGCCCGGCACGGTGTGCCGCCCGGCGCGCTGCAACTGGAGATAACGGAGCACGTGCTGCTGGAGGACCCGCAGCGCGCGGCCGACACCCTGGCCGGGCTCACCGGGCACGGCGTGAAGATGTCGCTCGACGACTTCGGCACCGGCTACTCCTCGCTGGTCCATCTGCGCCGGCTGCCGGTCAGCGAGTTGAAGATCGACCGCTCGTTCGTCGCCCGGCTGGCCGTCGACCCGGAGGACCTGGAGATCGTCCGCTGCACCGTCGACCTCGCGCACTCCCTCGGGCTGCGCGTCGTCGCCGAGGGCGTCGAGGACGACGAGACCTGGGAACACCTGCGCGACCTCGGCTGCGACGCGGTGCAGGGCTGGCTCGTCGCCGCCGCCATGCCGCCGGCCGAGACCACGGCCTGGCTGCGCGCCCGCGGGCCGGGACCCGCCGGGGTCAAGGCGCTGCCGGCCGCTGCGTCCGCCGGCGGCGCCGCGGCGGACGAGCCCGCGGCCACCGGGGCCGTGCAGCAACCGGACGAGGCGGAGGAGCCGGTGAAACCGGTGACGTGACCGGCGGCCGGGCGCGGTAGCGCACCCGGTCGGCCGATGTGTCCCGTGCGGCCGGGGCGACCGTACGGGCGGCCGGAACCGCCCCGCCGGGAAACCCGGTCGGGCGCACCGGCCCGCGCCCCATAGGATTGCCCCGAAACCGTCACACCACCCTGTGAGGATGACCCGCATGCCTGGCATCACGCGCGAGGAGGTCGCCCACCTCGCCCGGCTGGCGCGCCTGGAGCTGAGTGGCGAGGAGCTGGACCACTTCGCCGGCCAGCTCGACGCCATCATCGGCGCGGTCGCCCGCGTCGCCGATGTGGCCGGCGAGGACGTACCGCCGACCTCCCACCCGCTGCCCCTGACGAACGTCATGCGCCCGGACGCCGTCCGGCCGAGCCTGACCGTGCAGCAGGCGCTCTCCGGCGCGCCCGCGCAGGAGCAGCAGCGTTTCAAGGTGCCGCAGATCCTGGGGGAGGAGTGACCGTGGCGGACAGCTCGGGAATCATCAGGCAGACCGCGGCCGAGACGGCCGCGCGGATCGCCGCGGGCGACGTCAGCGCCGTCGAGGTGGCCGAGGCCCATCTCGCCCGCATCGAGGCCGTGGACGAGAAGGTGCACGCCTTCCTGCACGTCGACCGCGAGGGTGCGCTCGCCCGCGCGCGGGCCGTGGACGCCAAGCGCGAGCGCGGCGAGAAGCTCGGCCCGCTGGCCGGCGTGCCGCTGGCGCTCAAGGACATCTTCACCACCGAGGGGGTGCCCACCACCGCCGGGTCGAAGATGCTCCAGGGCTGGATCCCGCCGTACGACGCGACCGTGACCCGGCGGCTGAAGGAAGCCGACGTCGTCATCCTCGGCAAGACCAACATGGACGAGTTCGCCATGGGCTCCTCCACCGAGAACAGCGCCTACGGCCACACCGGCAACCCCTGGGACCTCACCCGTATCCCCGGCGGCTCCGGCGGCGGCTCGTCGGCCGCCATCACCGCGTACATGGCGGCGCTGGCCATCGGCACCGACACCGGCGGCTCCATCCGCCAGCCCGCGTCCGTCACCGGCACCGTCGGCGTCAAGCCGACCTACGGCGGCGTCTCGCGGTACGGGATGATCGCGTTCTCCTCCAGCCTCGACCAGGGCGGCCCGTGCGCCCGCACCGTGCTGGACGCGGCGCTGCTGCACGAAGTGCTCGCCGGCCACGACCCGATGGACTCCACCTCCATCGACGCCCCCGTCCCGCCCGTCGTCGAGGCCGCGCGCAACGGCTCGGTGGCCGGGATGCGCGTCGGCGTGGTCAAGGAGTTCCGCGGCGAGGGCTACCAGCCGGGTGTCATGCAGCGTTTCGAGGAGGCCGTCGAGCTGCTGCGCGAGCTGGGCGCCGAGGTCGTGGAGGTGTCCTGCCCGTCGTTCGACAAGGCGCTCGCCGCGTACTACCTGATCGCGCCCGCCGAGGTCTCCTCGAACCTCGCCCGCTACGACGGCCTGCGCTACGGCCTGCGCACCGGCGACGACGGCACGCACTCCGCCGAGGAGGTCACCTCGCTGACCCGTGCGGCGGGCTTCGGCCCCGAGGTCAAGCGCCGCATCATGCTCGGTACGTACGCGCTCAGCTCCGGCTACTACGACGCCTACTACGGCTCGGCGCAGAAGGTCCGCACCCTCATCACCCGCGACTTCGAGCGCGCCTACGAGCAGGTCGACGTGCTCGTCTCGCCGACCACTCCGACGACCGCCTTCCCGATCGGCGAGCGGGTCGACGACCCGATGGCGATGTACCTCGCCGACCTGTGCACCATCCCGTCCAACCTCGCCGGCAACGCCGCGATGTCGCTGCCCTGCGGCCTCGCGCCGGAGGACGGGCTCCCGGTGGGGCTGCAGATCATCGCCCCCGCCATGGCCGACGACCGGCTCTACAAGGTCGGTGCCGCGGTGGAGGCCGCGTTCACCGACCGGTGGGGCCACCCCCTGCTGGAGGAGGCACCCGCCCTATGAGCAAGTTCGCCAAGGCCAAGGACTTCAAGAAGTCCAAGACCGGTGTGTACATCTCCCTCACGTCCACGCTCTTCAGCGTGATCGGCGTCGCCAAGCAGATGAGGCAGGCGCGCTTCGACGAGGACCGGCTGCGCCAGCTCGACGCCGCGGTGTCCGCCGCCGCCATCGCCACCGGCGTCGCCCTGCTGGTGCGGGAGCTGCGCCGGATGAACGACGACGACATCCTCGCCGGCTGAGCGGGCCGCGCCGGGGTCGAGAGGCTGGAAGAGAGCTGTGACTGTCACGTACGAGGACGCCCTCGCGACGTACGAGCCGGTGCTGGGCCTGGAGGTCCACGTCGAGCTCGGCACCGCGACCAAGATGTTCTGCGGCTGCGCCACCGCGCTGGGCGCCGGGCCCAACACCCAGACCTGCCCCGTCTGCCTCGGCCTGCCCGGCGCGCTGCCGGTGGTGAACGAGACGGGCGTGGAGTCCGCGGTCAAGATCGGCCTGGCGCTCAACTGCGAGATCGCCGAGTGGTGCCGCTTCGCCCGGAAGAACTACTTCTATCCGGACATGCCGAAGAACTTCCAGACCTCGCAGTACGACGAGCCCATCGCGTTCGACGGCTACCTCGACGTCGAGGTCGACGGCGAGGTCTTCCGGGTCGAGATCGAGCGCGCCCACATGGAGGAGGACACCGGCAAGTCCACCCACGTCGGCGGCGCCACCGGGCGGATCCACGGCGCCTCGCACTCGCTGCTGGACTACAACCGGGCCGGCATCCCGCTGATCGAGATCGTCACCAAGCCGATCACCGGCGCCGGCGCCAAGGCGCCCGACGTGGCGAAGGCGTACGTGGCCGAGCTGCGGGAGCTGATCAAGGCCCTCGGTGTCTCCGAGGCCCGCATGGAGCAGGGCCAGATGCGCTGCGACGTGAACCTCTCGCTGATGCCCGCCGGCGCCACCGTCTTCGGCACCCGCAGTGAGACGAAGAACGTCAACTCGCTGCGGAGCGTCGAGCGCGCGGTGCGCTCCGAGGTCGTCCGGCACGCCGAAGTCCTCAACGGCGGCGGCAAGATCGTCCAGGAGACCCGCCACTTCCACGAGGACACCGGCACCACCACCTCGGGCCGGACCAAGGAGGAGGCGGAGGACTACCGCTACTTCCCCGAGCCCGACCTCGTGCCCGTCGCGCCGCCCCGCGCGTGGGTGGAGGAGCTGCGCGCCGGGCTGCCGGAGCTGCCGCGGCTGCGCCGCAACCGGCTGCGCGAGGAGTGGGGCGTCTCCGCGCACGACATGCAGTCCATCCTCAACGCCGGCGCCATCGGCCCGATCGTCGCCACCATCGACGCGGGCGCGGACGCCACGGCGGCGCGCAAGTGGTGGATGGGCGAGCTGGCGCGGCGGGCCAACGAGGACGGCGTCGAGCTGCCCGCGCTGGCGATCACGCCCGAGCAGGTCGCGCGGGTGGCGGCGCTGGTCGCAGAGGGCAAGCTGAACGACAAGCTGGCCCGCCAGGTCATCACCGGTGTCCTCGACGGCGAGGGCACCCCGGACGAGGTCGTCGACAAGCGCGGCCTGGCCATCGTCAAGGACGAGGGTGCGCTCGGCGCCGCGGTCGACGAGGCCATCGCCGCCAACCCGGGGATCGCGGACAAGATCCGCGGCGGCAAGGTGCAGGCGGCCGGGGCACTGGTCGGCGCGGTCATGAAGGCCACCCGCGGCCAGGCGGACGCCGCCCGCGCCCGGGAGCTGATCATGGAGAAGCTGGGCGTAGCGGACTGATCGTGTGAAAAAAGCCACTCACCGGACAAACGATCTCCCGCACCTGTAACAGTGGCAGCGCAGGTGCAGGAGTCTTTGAGGGCCGACCTCCCTGAAAGATCGTGAATATCTCAGGGAGCCGCCCGTGTCCGGTCTCGCCCGGTGGTGTCTGCGCCGCCGCCTGATCGTCGTCCTGCTCTGGCTCGCCGCCTTCGCCGGGACCGCCGTCGCGGCGGTCCTGCTGGGGCCGGCGTACTCGAACGACTACGACGTCCCCGGCACCGAGTCCGGGCGGGCACAGGTGCTCATGGCCGAGGCGTTCCCCGGCATGGACGGCGTCGCGGACACCGTCGTCTGGCACGACGACGGCGGGGTGCGCGACGCGCAGACCACGGCGCGGATGGACGCGGCGCTGACGGAGATCGCCGGGCTCCCCGGGGTCGCGGACGTGACCGGTCCCGACGGCTCGTACGCCGCGGACGAGACCGGCGGCGCCACCGGGAACGGTGCCGGCGAGGGCGGGGCGGCCAGCGCCGACGGGCGCACGGCGTACGCCACCCTCACGTACGACGGCGCCGTGGACGACCTGGCGGCCGGTGACGTCCGCAAGGTCGTCGACACCGCCGGGGCGGCGGCAGGAGACGGTCTGGAGGTCGCCGTGGGCGGCCAGGGGGCCGGGCTGCTCCAGGCGCCGTCCGTGCACTACGGCGAGGCCGTCGGGGTGGTGGTGGCGGCGGTCGTGCTCTTCGTCGCGTTCGGCTCGCTCGCCGCGATGGCGCTGCCGATCGCCACCGCGCTCGTCGGCGTCGGCACCGCGTACTGGTGCGTCACGCTCCTCGGCCACGCCATGGCCGTCGCCGACTTCGCCCCCATGCTCGGCATGCTCATCGGCCTCGGCGTCGGCATCGACTACGCCCTGTTCATCGTCACCAGACACCGCCGCGGGCTGCGCGAGGGGCTGCCGGTCGGCGAGGCCGCGCAGCGCGCCGTGGCCACGGCCGGGCGGGCCGTGGTCTTCGCCGGCGTCACCGTGTGCATCGCGCTGCTCGGCATGCTCGTGCTGCGGCTGAACTTCCTCACTGGCGTCGCGGTCGCGGCCTCGCTGACCGTCGTGCTCACCGTCGCCGCCTCGATCACGCTGCTGCCGGCGCTGCTCGGCGTCATCGGCATGAAGGCGCTCAGCCGCCGCGAGCGGCGCGCGCTCGTCGAGCACGGCCCGCGGCCCGAGGTGCCGCGCGGGCTCGCCGCCCGCTGGGCGGCCCTGGTGGAGCGCCGGCCGCGGCTGCTGGGCGCGCTCGCGCTGGTGCTGATGGGCGTCCTCGCGCTGCCCGTCGCGGCGCTCCACCTGGGCAGCTCCGACCAGGGCAACCATCCCGCGAGCGCCACCACCAGACAGGCGTACGACATGATGGCCGACGGTTTCGGCCCCGGCAGCAACGGCCCGCTCACGCTCGTCGCCCACCTCGACGGGGCCGGCGACCGGGTGGCCTTCGACTCGCTGCCCGAGACGCTGCGCGGCACCCCGGGCGTCGCCGACGCCACCGCCGCGGTGCACGGGAAGGGCGGCGGCACCGGGATGATCACCGTCACCCCGGAGACCGCGCCGCAGGACGAGGCGACGTCGGACCTGGTGGACCGGCTGCGCTCGGACGTGCTGCCGGAGGCCGCCGACGGCACCTCGATGGAGGTGCACGTGGGCGGGATCACGGCGGGGCAGGACGACTTCGCCGAGGTGATCGTCGGCAAGCTGCCGCTCTTCGGCGGCGTCGTGATCGCGCTGGGCTGCCTGCTGCTGCTGGTGGCGTTCCGCAGCGTGGGGGTACCGCTGAAGGCCGCGCTGATGAACGTGCTGGCCGTGACGTCGTCCTTCGGGGTGGTGGTGGCGGTCTTCCAGTGGGGCTGGGGGAGCGGGCTGCTGGGGCTGGGCGCCACCGGGCCGATCGAGCCGTTCCTGCCGGTGATCATGATTTCTGTGCTCTTCGGGCTCTCCATGGACTACCAGGTCTTCCTGGTCAGCCGGATGTACGAGGAGTGGCGGGCGACCCGCGACAACCGGCGGGCGGTACGGGTCGGGCTGGCCGAGACGGGCCGGGTCATCAACTGCGCGGCGCTCATCATGATCGCGGTCTTCTCTGCGTTCGCGCTGGGCGGAGACCGGATCATCGCGATGTTCGGGGTGGCGCTGGCCGCGGCGGTGGCGCTGGACGCCTTCGTGCTGCGCACGCTGCTGGTGCCGGCGCTGATGCACCTGCTGGGCCGGGCCAACTGGTGGCTGCCCGGCTGGCTGGAGCGGCGGCTGCCGCGCATCGGCGTCGAAGGGCCCGGGGAGCCGGCGGCGGCCGAGCACATCGGGCTGCCGCAGGAGACGGCCGTACGTTAATACTCCTCTCAGACGGGCCGCCTACGGTGCCCGGCATGACTGCACTATCGAAGACCGACGAGGCGGCCGACGCCGCCGGGAACGACGCCGCGGACGCCACGGGGGCAGGCGGCACCGCGAAGACCACCGGCACGGCGGAGGCGCCGGCCGACGAGGCCGCGCACGACGGCACCGCGGCGGCCGGCGACCCCGCGGACACCGCCGCGCCGGGCGGGCACGACGACCCCGACGCGGACGACGACGAGCCCGGCGAGCCGGCCCCCGCCGCCCGCGCCTCCTCCGGCGTGGCCGCCGGCGCCGCCGCGCTCGTGGGCGCCGCCCTGGGCCTCGCCTCGCTGACCGGCACCTGGCTGGCCGACCTGGTCTCCGCGCGCCGGGAGCTGACCGGCCAGCTCGAATCCGCCAACGGCACCGCAGCCGAGCAGATCTCCGCCGCGTACGGCACCCCCTGGCACACCATCGCCCTGTTCAACGGCCTCACCGCGGTCGTCGCCCTGATCGTGTCCGCCGCGGTGCTCGTCCGCCCGGCGTTCGGCGACAGCGCCCTGCGGCCCGTGGTGTGGGTACGGGCCGTGGCCGTCGCGGGGCTGGTGCTGGGTGCGCTCGGGCTGGTGATCGCGGCCGTCATGCGCTTCGACGTCTTCACCGACCTGCCCACCGTGCCCGGCCAGTGAGAAAACCGATTCCACGCTGTCAGTGCAGCGTGCGATGCTCGACAGCGTGCAGAGCCGATCCATCAGTCCGGTGTTCGCAGGCCGTCATGCCGAGTTGAAGACCCTTGACGCCGCGCTCGCCCGCGCCGCGCTCGGTGAGCCGCAGGTGCTGCTCGTGGGCGGCGAGGCGGGCGTGGGCAAGAGCCGGCTGCTGGACGAGTTCCTGGAGGCCGCGCAGGAGGCCGGCGCGGTCGCCGCGGTCGGCGGCTGTCTGGAGCTGGGCGCCGACGGCCTGCCGTTCGCGCCGTTCGCCACGGCGCTGCGCATGCTGCACCGCAAGGTCGGCGCCGAGCTGACGGAGCTGGCCGCGGGACAGGAGCCGGTGCTCGCCCGGCTGCTGCCCGACCTCGGCCCGGTCACCGAGGAGCCGCACGGCCAGGACAGCCGGGCGCGCCTCTTCGAGCTGACCGTCGGCCTGCTGGAGCGGCTGGCCGCAGGACGCACCGTGGTGCTGGCCCTGGAGGACCTGCACTGGGCGGACCGTTCCACCCGCGAGCTGCTCGGCTATCTCGTCCGCTCGGTCCAGGGCGCCCGCCTCGTGGTCCTCATGACGTACCGCTCGGACGACGTCCACCGCCGCCATCCGCTGCGCCCCTTCCTCGCCGAGCTGGACAGGCTGCGCTCCGTGCAGCGGTTGGAGCTTGCCCGGCTCAGCGAGGACGAGGTGCGCAGCCAGCTCGCCGGGATCCGCGGCGTGACCGAGCCCGAGCGCGAGCTGACCGCCGAGGTGTATGCGCGCAGCGAGGGCATCCCCTTCTTCGTCGAGGAGCTGGCCCTCAGCGACGACGCGGGCCGCCTCAGCGACTCCCTGCGCGACCTGCTGCTCGTACGGGTCGAGGCGCTGTCCGACGGCGCCCAGCGCGTCGTGCGCCTCGCCGCGCGGAACACGCGCGTCCCGCACGCCCTGCTCGCCGTCGTCTCCGGCCTCAGCGAGGACGAGCTGATCGAGGGCCTGCGCGCCGCCGTCGGGGCGAACGTGCTGGTGCCCGACGAGGAGGGCGAGGCCTACCGCTTCCGGCACGCGCTGCTGCGCGAGGCCGTGCTCGACGACCTGCTGCCCGGCGAGCGCACCCGCCTCAGCCGGCGGTACGCGGAGGCCCTGGAGGCCGACCCCTCGCTGGTCGCGGCGGAGGAGCGGGCGACCCGCCTGGCGAGCTACTGGTACTACGCGCGCGACCCCGCCAAGGCCCTGCCCGCCGTGCTCCACGCCGCCCTGGAGACCCGTGCCCGGCACGCCTACGCCGAGCAGCTCAAGCTGCTGGAGCGGGCGTTGGAGCTGTGGGACGAGGTGTCGCCGGAGGAGCGCCGCGGGCTGCCGCCGCAGGGCCCGCTGGAGTCGTATCCGCCGTGCGGCTGCGGGGACCGGCCGGAGGAGATCGAACTGCACCTGGTCGACCTGCTGGCGCACGCCGCGTTCGCGGCCCGTCTTGACGGCCAGTGGGAGCCGGCGCTGAAGTTCGTGAAGAAGGCGCTCAAGGTCGTCGACGAGACGCGGGATCCGCTGCGCGCCGCCTGGTTCTGGCTGGAGCGCTCCAAGCTCATCGCGCTCGCCGGCCGCGGCGACGGCCGCGCGGAGCTGACCCGGGCGCACGAGCTGGTGCGCGACCTGCCGGCCTCGGCCACCCACGCCGACGTCCTGGCGCAGGTGGCGATGTGGGAGCTGCTGCACGCCTCCGACCTGGACAGCATGGCGCTCGCCGAGCGCGCCGTCGAGCTGGCCCGGCAGGCCGGCGCCGTGGAAGTCGAGCTGGGCGCGCGGATCACGCTGTGCACGCTGCGCTCGGCCAAGGGCGACCCCGACGCCTGGATCGCCGAGTTGTACGAGATACGGGATCTGGCCGGGCAACGGGGCGCGTTCCGCCAGATGAGCCGCGCGTGCATCAACCTGTGCGACGCGCTGGAGAAGGCCGGCCGGTCCGCGGAGGCGGTCGAGGCGGGCCTCGCCGGCATGAAGGACATGTACGCCCGCGGCCTGTACGACTCCGCGGCCTTCGCCGCGCTCAACGTGGTGGAGTCGCTGACCTCGCTGGGCGAGTGGGACCGGGCCGAGCAGGTGCGCCAGGAGTGGAAGCGGTACGCGGCCGGCTCGCGCAGCGGCGCGTCGGTGGCGCTGCGGCGGGCCCAGCTCGCGCTGCTGCGCGGAGAGTTCGAGCTGGTGCCGGAGCTGATCGCCGCGGCCCGCCGGTACCGGGGGCGCAACGACGGCGAGCCGCAGTACGAACTGCCGTTCGCCGTCGTGGAGATGAGTGCGTTGCGGACGCTGGGCCAGGCGCCACATGCGCTCGACCTGCTGGAGGGGAACCTCGCTCTGCTGCCGCTGTCCGGCCAGGAGACGTACGTCTGGGAACTTCTCGTCGCCGGTGCCCGGCTGGCGGGGGACGTCGCGGGGGTGCCGGGCGTGCCGGAGGCGCGGCGTGCGGAGATCGTGGCGCGGCTGGCGGACGCGGCGGCGGGCCTGCCGGCCGAAGGACCGCTCTGGACGCCGCTGTTCCGCCTCTTCACCGCCGAACTGGCCCGCGCCCGCGGGGTCACCGACCCCGCCGTCTGGGCGGCGGCCGTCGCGGCGTACGAACCGCTGGGCCACCCGCACACGCTGGCGCACCTCGGGTACCGCCGGGCGGAGGCGCTGCTCGTCGGCGCCCCGGGCGGCGGCGCGGCGGCCCGCGACACCGCGGCCCCCCTGCTGGCCGCGGCGCACGCGACGGCGGTCCGCCTCGGCGCGGCCCCGCTCCGCGAGTCCGTGGAACAACTCGCCGGCCGCGCCCGCGTCCCTCTCGGCCCGGCGTCCCGGCCGCCGGCGGACCCCGTGGAGTCGCTGGGCCTGACGGCCCGGGAGACGGACGTGCTCCGGCGGGTGGCGGCGGGGCGGAGCAACCGCGAGATAGCCGAGGAGCTGTTCATCGCGCCGAAGACCGCGAGCGTGCACGTGTCGAACCTGATGGCGAAGCTGGGGGTGTCGAACCGGGGCGAGGCGGCGGCGATGGCACACCGGTTGCGGCTCTTCGAGGACTGACCGCCGCGGGTCGGGTCGCGCGTCGCGGAGCGCGGTTGCCGGACCCGTACGGTGACGGGGAAACCCGGGGCGGTGCAGGACGGCGCCCCGCGACCATGCCCGCCGGGCCCTCTCCGTCCCCGGGACGGGCCGGCGCCCGCCACCCCGGGGGAGCCGGGGGTGTCAGGCGCTCTCGAAGAGGCGCAGCCGGTGCGCCACCGCCGCGGCCTCTCCGCGGTTGGACACCCCGAGCTTCGCCATCAGGTTCGACACGTGCACACTCGCCGTCTTCGGCGAGATGAACAGCTCCTCGGCGATCTGCCTGTTGCTCCGCCCCGCCGTGACCAGCCGCAGCACGTCCCTCTCCCGCGCCGTCAGACCCAGCGCCTCCACCGGGTCCTCCGGCCCCGCCGCCGCCTCGCCCGGCCCGGTGAGCGGGATCCTCGCGCGCGCCGCCAACTGCTCGACGCCGTCGCGCAGCGGCGCCGCGCCCAGCGCCTGCGCCGCCCCATGCGCCTGCCCGAGCAGCCGCGCCGCCTGCTCTCGTACGGGCACGGCCGCGCCGCCCGCGAGCAGCGCCTCCGCCCACCGGTACCGCACCCAGCCCAGCTCGTGCGGCCGCTCCAGCGGCTCCAGCGCCGACGCCGCCACCTCCCACGGGGCCACCTCGGAGCTGCCCCGCGCCCGGGCCAGCTCCGCGACGAAGTACCGCTGCCACGCCACCCAGATCGGCGTCGGCGTGTCCAACTGCCCCGCCGCGCGCTCCAGTCGGTCCAGCAGCTCGTCGCGGCCCGCCGCCGTCCCCGGCAGCCCGCGCGCGTCGCCCTCGGCCGCCGCCGCGGAGACCAGGAGCTGCCACAGATACGACTCGTGCCCCAGCTCCGGCAGCTTCACCAGCCCTTCGGCGAGCATCGCCCGCGCCTCGTCGTACCGCCCGCGCTCCATCAGGATCCGCGCCCCGATCTGCACCATGCGAAAGGCGCCCTGCGGCTCCGCCTGGCTCGCGCCCGCCTCCTCGCGCGCCTCGGCGAGCAGTTCCCCGGCCCGGTCCACGTCCCCGCGGTACAGCGCCAGCCAGGCCGCGGCCAGCGAGGCGAACGCGCGGGTACGGGCCTGGGCCCCGTACGACCGCAGCCGGGCGAGGTCTCCCTCGGCGGCGTCCCACTCGCCGACGGAGATCATCGCGTCGACCATGTTGCACCCGATGAAGGCGATCGAGTCGCGCAGGCCCTGCTTCCTGGCCGCCGCGAGACCGCCGCGCGCCGCCTCGATGGCCTCGCGGGACCTGCCGGTCATCTCCAGCACGGACGCGAGGTTGTTGTGCGCCCGGCCGATGACGGTCGGGGCCCCGCTGCGGTCGGCGGCGTCGCGCAGCTCGTACAGCTCGGCGATGCCGCGGGCGACGTCGGCGGCGTGCGTACGCAGCGTGGCCAGCGTGATCCGCGCGTGCAGCTCGACCTCCGCGGCGCCGACGAGCCGGGCCTGCTCCACCGCGCTCTCCGCCAGCGGGATGCTCGCCGGATCGGGGCTGTGCAGCATCTTCCACAGCGCCGCCGTCGCCAGCACGTCCGCCTTCACCGGCGACGGCGGCCGGTCCGCCACCAGCTCCTGCGCCTTGCCCAGCTCCGCCCAGCCGTCGGCGCCGCCGCTGTTCACGACCTGCCACTGCCGCTCCAGCCAGAACCATGCCGCCCGCTCCGGCTCCGCCTCCTCGTCGAGCAGTTCCAGCGCCCGGCGGGTCAGCGTGCGCGCCTGCTCGTGCGAGTCGTCCAGCCGGGCGGCGACGGCGGCCTCGGCCAGCAGGTCGACGAAGTGCAGATGGGGCTGGTCGGCGCAGCGGCACAGGGGATACGACTCGGCGTAGCGCGCGGCGGGCAGCTCGCGCAACTGCTCCTCCGGCACCTCGTCCCACAGCTCGACGGCCCGCCGCAGCAGGGCCAGTTGCTCGGCGAACGCGTGCCTCATCCCCGCCTCGTCGGCCGCCTTGAGCGCGGCGGGCAGCGCCCGGGCGGGGTCGCGGGCCGCGTACCAGTGGCTGGCCAGCCGGGCGGCGTGCTCCTCCGCGCGGACCAGCGAGGGGTCGGCCGCCAGCGCCTCCGCGTAGCGCCGGTGCAGCCGGGAGCGCTCGCCGGGCAGCAGGTCGTCCCCGGTGGCCTCGCGCAGCAGCGCGTGCCGGAAGCGGTAGCTGTCGGCGCCGGGGCCGCCCGCCGCGGGCATCAGGATGCCGGCGTCGACCGCGGGCCGCAGCGCTTCGATCAGCTCCTCCTCGTCCTGCCCCGACACCGCGAGCAGCAGCCCGAACTCCACGGTCGAGCCGGCCTCCGCGGCGGTCCGCAGCACCCGCTGCGTCGCCTCCGGCAGCGTCTCGACCCGGACGAGCAGCAGGTCGCGCAGCGACTCCGACAGCGCGTCCGGCGAGCCGCCGCAGTCCAGCAGGGCGGTCAGCTCCTCGACGAAGAAGGGATTGCCGTCCGAGCGCTGGAAGATCGTGTCCACCAGGTGGGGCAGCGGCCCGACGCCGCGGATCGCGGTGAGCTGGCCGATCACCTCCTGCCGGGAGAAGCGCGCCAGCTCCAGCCGCTGCACCGTGCGCAGCCGCTCCAGCTCGGCGAGAAAGGGGCGCAGCGGATGGCGGCGGTGGATGTCGTCCGAGCGGTACGTGCCCAGCAGCACGACGCGGGCGCCCTGCAGGGACCGGATGAGGTAGCCCAGCAGCTCGCGGGTGGAGCGGTCCGACCAGTGCAGGTCCTCCAGCACCAGCACCACCGTCCGCTCGGCGGCCAGCTTCTCCAGCAGCCGGGCGGCGTGCTCGAAGAGGCGGGCCTTGGCCTCGACGTCGTGCCGGTCCCCGGGCTCCTCCGCGCCGCCGGCACCCGCCAGCTCGGGCAGCAGCCGGGCCAGCTCGGCCTCGCCGCCGCGGGCGGCCTGCGCCAGCTCGTCGCCGAGCGCGCGGTGCAGCGCGCGCAGCGCGGTGGCGAACGGCGCGAACGGCAGCCCCTCGGCGCCCAGCTCCAGACAGCCGCCGACGGCCACCACGGCGCCGGCCCGCTCGGCGCGGTCGGCGAACTCCTCCACCAGCCGGGTCTTGCCCACCCCGGCCTCGCCGCCGACCAGCAGGGCCTGCGGCGCGCCGGCACCGGCCCGCTCCAGGGCGGTGCCGAGGGAGCGCAACTCGTCGGCCCGGCCGACGAGCACGGGGCTCACGCACGAGATCGTCACAGTTGAGAGCATCGCACAGCCTTACGACACGGGGGCAGCCCGGCAAAGCCACGGGGGAGGGGCCGCGGACGGCGAGAGCGCCCGACCCGCGGTGCGCGGGTGGGCGCTCTGTGGCTCGGTCCGGGGCCGTGGGCCCGGTCCCCTCTCCGGTCTTCGGTGGGGACGGCGGCCGCTGCTCAGCAGAAGGGCAGCGGCCGGCCGCCCGGGGTCCTGCGGTCCGGGTGCGGGGTCTCGCGTTCCCGCGGCCCGGGCCGCACGCTGATCGGTCGCACCGCCGGCCACGTCACGCGGCCTTCACCCAACGGGCCAGGACGCGCGCCCGGCGGGCCGCGCGGCGCTGCTCCCGGCGGGCGACTGCGGCCTCGCGGGCGAGGCGGTACTCCGCCGCTTCGCGGCGCAGGTCGGCGGAGCGGGTCTCGTGCATCTGGTACGCGAACATCTCTTTACTCCCCGGCGTTTTGGCTGGTCTCCTGCTGTGTGACTCCAGCTTCGCCGCCCAGGGGGGTCCGCCACATCGGGAGACTTCCGCATCTCTGCGCGCCCACCGCCTTACCCGGACCCCCTACGCGCGCGTAGATGCCTAAGGCCCCCGGGGATTCGCCGCCACCGGGGGCCTGAGGTGCCTTACGCCCGCCGCCGCACGCCTCAGACGACCCGAAACCGCAGCTCGCGGCCGAGCGTTCTACGCGTCCTCGAAGAGCCGGAGGCGGTGTGCCGTCGCGGCGGCTTCGCCGCGGCCGGAGACGCCGAGCTTGGCCATCAGGTTGGAGACGTGCACGCTCGCCGTCTTCGGTGAGATGAACAGCTCCTCGGCGATCTGGCGGTTGCTGCGCCCGGCCGTCACCAGCTTCAGCACCTCCTGCTCCCGCGACGTCAGCCCCAGCGCCCGCACCGGGTCCGCCGGGGCCGGGTCCGGGCCGCCGAGGGACACCCGGGCGCGGGAGGCCAGCGCCGTGACCGCCGTGCGCAGGGGGACCGCGCCGAGGGCGCCGGCCGTCGTGTGGGCGTCGGCGAGGAGGGGCGCGGCGCCGTCCCGGTCGCCGGAGGCGAGCAGCGCCTCCGCCCACCGGTGCCGTACCCGGGCCAGCTCGTAGGGCCGGTCCAGCGGCTCGAACGCGGCCGCCGCCGCGGCCCACGGCGCCGGGTCGGGGTCGCCGGCGGCGCGGGCCAACTGCGCCCGCAGGAGCAGCGCGTGGGCCGCCCACACCGGCGCCGAGCAGGACAGCCCCGCCGCCGCGTGACGGATCCGCGCCAGCGCCGCGGCGGTGCCACGCGCGAACGCCGGCACCCGCCGCCCGTCCCCCTCGGCCTCTGCCGCCACCTCCAGCAGCAGCCACGCGTACCGGTGCACGCCCGGCGCCAGACCGGCGTCGACGGTGCGGGCGGCCTCCTCGCGGGCGCCCGTCAGGTCGCCGCGCGCCGCCGCGACCGCCGCCGTCAGCGTGCTCAGCGGGATCGCCATCTGCGGCTGCGTCTGCTGCGGTCCGAGCCGGTCGCGGGCGGTGGCCAGCAGCGCCTCCGCCCGCGCGACGTCGCCGCGGAACAGCGCCAGCCGGGCGCGGGCCTGGACGAGGTTGCCGTACGTCAGGGCGACGACCGCGTCCCGCTCCGCCCGGTCGGCGACCTGCTCCGCCTCGTCCCAACGGCCCATCGCCACCAGGGAGTCCATCTGGTTGCCGAGCGAGAACGCCACCTTGTCGCGCCGCCCGCGGCTGGCCGCCGCCCGCGCCGCGTCCGCGGCGACCTCCGCCGCCTCCCGGGAGCGGCCAAGGTTCTCCAGCGCCGCGGACAGGTTCAGCTCCGCGCGCGCCGCCGCCGTGTAGTCGCCGCTGCGCCGGGCCCGGTCGCGGGCCCCGCGCAGGATGTCCAGGCCCACTTCCTCCCGGCCGGAGTCCTCCAGGTGGATGCCCAGCATCACCTGCGCGTTCAGCTCCAGGTTCTCCTCGCCGGCCGCGGCGGCGGTACGTACCGCCAGCTCGGCCGCCGCCAGCCCCTCGGGCCGGCCGGGCCGGTGCAGCATCTCCCAGCTCGCCGCGGCCGTCAGCGCCAGCGCCGGGACCCGGGACGGCGGCAGGTCCCGTACCAGCCGCAGCGCGTGGTCCAGCTCCGCCCGGCCGTCGCCGCGCGCCAGGTCCTCCACCAGCCAGTGCCGCTGCACCCAGAACCACGCCGCGCGCAGCGGCTCGGCGGCCTCGTCGATGGCCTCCAGCGCGCGCCGGGTCAGCGCCAGCGCCCGTTCCCGCTCGTCCGCGAGCCGGGCGGCGACGACGGTCTCGGCGAGCAGGTCCAGCTCGGTGAGCGGGGTGTCCGCGCCCGTCTCGTAGTCCTCGATGCGGTCGGCGGGCCGCAGCCGGGCGCGTAGCTCCGCCGGCACGTCGTCCCACAGCTCCATCGCCCGCTTCAGCAGTTCGTACTGCTCGGCGAAGGCGTGCCGGCAGCGCGCCTCCACCGCCGCCGCCAGCACCGCGGGCAGCGCCCGCGCGCTGTCCCGGCCGTGGTGCCAGTGGCGGGCGATGCGGGTGAGCCGCTGCTCGGCCCGGACGAGCGTGGGGTCGGCCTGGAGCACCTCGGCATAGCGGCGGTTGAGCCGGGAGCGCTCGCCGGGCAGCAGGTCGTCGCGGACCGCTTCGCGCAGCAGGGCGTGCCGGAAGCGGTACGACTCGCCGTCCTCGTCGGGTACGAGCACGTTGTCGGCGACGGCCGCGCGCAGCGACTCCAGCAGCGCGTCCTCGCCCTCGCCGGTGACCGCGGCCAGCAGCGCGTGCTCCGCGTGGCTGCCGGCCTCCGCGGCGACCCGTACCACCCGCTGCGCGGGCTCGGTCAGCCGTTCGACGCGGACGAGCAGCAGATCGCGCAGCGACTCGCTGATGCTGCAGTCGGGGTTGGCCGACAGCTCCTCGACGAAGAACGGATTGCCCTCGCTGCGCCGGAAGATGTCGTCGGCGTGGGTAGGGGTGGGCACGGTGCCGTGGATGCCGGTGAGCTGGGCGGCGACCTCGTCGCGGCTGAGCGGGGCCAGCTCGATGCGGCGTACGGAGCGCAGCCGGTCCAGCTCGGCGAGGAAAGGGCGCAGGGGGTGGCGGCGGTGGATGTCGTCGGAGCGGTACGTCGCCAGCAGCACGAGCCGGGTGGCCTGCAGGGTGCGGTAGAGGTAGGAGAGCAGCTCGCGGGTGGAGCGGTCGGACCAGTGCAGGTCCTCCAGGGCCAGGACGACGGTGCGGTCCGCGGCCAGCCGCTCCAGGCTCTGCGCGGTCAGCTCGAACAGACGGGAGCGCCCGTCGCGCTCCTGCGGCGGTGCGCCCGCCGGGGGCACGTACGAGGAGTCGGGCAGCAGCCGGGACAGCTCGTCCTCGCGGCCGCCGACGGCCGCGGCGATCGCGTCGTCGCCCAGCTCGCGCTGCAGGACCCGCAGGGCGGTGGTGAACGGGGCGAACGGCAGCCCGTCCGCGCCCAGCTCGACGCAGCCGCCGGCCGCGGTCACCGCGCCCGCCGCCCGCGCGGCGGCCAGGAACTCCTCCACCAGCCGGGTCTTGCCGACGCCGGCCTCGCCCGCCACCACGAACGCCTGCGGCTCGCCCGCGGAGGCGCGGGCGAGCGCGGCGTCGAGGATCTTCAGTTCTTCCGTGCGCCCTGCGAGTACGGGGCTGAGGCGGACGGCTCTCACGCCGCCGAGGATGTCATGCGCCTCGGCCCCGGCGACAGGTGCCGGCGGGGCGGCCATGCTCAGGCCGCCTTCACCCAGCTCCCGCGGCCGGCGGCGGCCCCGCCCGGCCCGCCCCTGCCGGCCGCGCCGCGGCGGCGCGCCCGGCGGGCGGCGGTGGCGCCGCGCGCCATCCGGTACTGCTCCGCCTCGCGGCGCAGCTCGGCGGACCGGGCCCGGTGGATCTCGTAGTCGTACATTTTCGCTCCCCTGTGAGTCGGCTTTCCCGCCGTGTTCTCCCTGTGCCTCAAGACTCGTCTCCCAGGGGGGTGCGGCACATCGGGCGACTTCCTCATCTCTGCGCACCCGGCGCCTTAGATGCCCGCCCCGGCCGGGCCCCGCCGCCTAAGGCCCCCTCTTACGACCCCTTCATACGACCCTTGCGGCCCCTGCCGCGCCCGGCTCCCGGCGAGTGTCGGGCCGGCGCCGCGCCCGTCCGCGTGCCATGCGATGCTCGGTCGCGTGGAGTCCCCGCAGCCCCTGGAGCCGGCCGGCGCGGACGCCGGCATACGCACCGGCGCCCGGGTCTTCGTCGGCCGCGCCGCCGAGCTGGGCGCACTGACGGAGGCGTACGACCGGGCCGCCGCCGGGGAGCCGTGCGCCGTGCTCGTCGGCGGTGAGGCGGGTGTCGGCAAGTCCCGGCTGGTGGAGGAGTTCCTGGCGCGCGCCGAAGCCGCCGGCGCGGTCACCGCCGTCGGCAACTGCATCGAGTCCGGCGCCGACGGCCTGCCCTTCGCCCCCTTCTCCACCGCGCTGCGCGCCCTGCGCCGCCGCCTCGGCGACCGGCTGGACGAGGCCGTGGCCGGGCAGCAGGGCGAGCTGGCCCGGCTGCTGCCCGAGCTGGGGCCGATCCCCGACCTGCCGGCGGCCGCGCAGGGCGAGGCCGGGCGGGCGCGGCTGTACGAGCTGGCCGCCCGGATGCTGGAGAAGCTGGCCGGCGAGCGGGTGCTCGTGCTGGTCGTCGAGGACCTGCACTGGGCCGACCACTCCACCCGCGAACTCCTCGGCTACCTGCTGCGCTCCGTCCAGGCCGCCCGGCTGCTCGTCGTCGCCACCTACCGCTCCGACGACCTGCACCGCCGCCACCCGCTGCGCCCCGGCCTCGCCGAGCTGGACCGGCTGCGCGGCGTCCGCCGCTTCGAGCTGGCCCGGTTCAGCCGCGACGAGGTGCGCACCCAGCTCGCCGGGCTGCGCGGCGGCGAACCGCCGGAGGACCTGGTGGCGGAGGTCTACGGGCGCTCGGACGGCAACGCGTTCTTCGTCGAGGAGCTGGCCGCGGGCATCCCGGCCGCGGGCAGCGGCGCGGCCGCCGGGCGCCCCACGGGCGGGATCGGCGAGTCGCTGCGCGACCTGCTGCTCGTACGGGCCGAGGCGCTGCCGGACCCCGCCCGCCGGATCGTCGCGCTGGCCGCGGTCGGCGGCGACCGCGTCGACGCCGCGCTGCTCGCCGCCGTCTCCGGGCTCGGCGAGGACGCCCTGTTCGACGCGCTGCGCACGGCCATCGGCGCCGGGGTGCTGCTCCCGGCCGACGAGCGGGTGGACGCCTACCGCTTCCGGCACGCCCTCATGCGCGAGGCCGTCTCCGACGACCTGCTGCCCGGCGAACGCGCCCGCCTCAGCCGCCGCTTCGCCGAGGCGCTGGAGGCCGACCCCGGTCTCGTCCGGGCCGACGAGCGCCCCGCCCGGCTGGCCGGCTACTGGTACCAGGCCGCCGACCCCGCCCGCGCGCTGCCCGCCGTCCTCGCCGCCGCCGCGGACGCCCGCGCCCGGCACGCCTTCGCCGACCAGCTCGCGCTGCTGGAGCGGGCCGTCGCGCTCTGGGACGAGGCGCCGCAGGAGTCCCGTACCGTGCCGCACTCCGGCGGCGCCTACCCGCGGGCCGACCGGCCCGAGTTCGCCGACCTGCTCGCCGAGACGGTGTTCGCCGCCCGGCTCGCGTCCGCGTTCGGCAGGGCCCTCACGCTCGGCGACCGCGCGCTGCGGCTGCTCGGCGCCCGGGCGCCGCTGCGCGCCGCGTGGTTCCGCGTCGAGCGCGCCCGCTGTCTGCAGGGCCTCGGCCGCGGCGACGGCCGGGAGGACCTGGACCGGGCGCAGGAGCTGGTCCGCGGCCTGCCGCCGTCGCCGGTGCACGCGCAGGTGCTCGCCGAGGTCGCCAACTGGCAGGCGATGCACACCCCCGGCGGCGGTGCCATCGAGGCCGCGGAGCGCGCGGTGCAACTCGCCCGGCTGGTCGGCGCCGAGGAGACCGAGCTGACCGTGCGCATCCCGCGGGCCTGGATGATGGTCGACTCCGGCGATGTCGAGGGCGGCATCGCGGAGTTCCACGCGGTACGGGAACGGGCGGTGGCCGACGGCCTGGTGGTGGCCGCGGCCCGGGCGTACGCGAACCTGCCCTCGGCCCTCGAAGGCGTCGGCAGGTCCGCGGAGTCGGTGGCCGCGGCCGACGAGGCGGTCGAGATGCTGGCCGACTCCGGGCTGGCCACGTTCCTGTCGCTCAGCCACGGCAACCGTGCCCACGCGTTGCTGTCGCTGGGCCGCTGGGCCGAGGCGGAGGCGGCCATGGACGCGCAGTTCCGCACCGCGCGCAGCACGCAGTTGCGCGGCAGCGCGCTGCTGGACCGGGCGCTGCTGGCGCTGCTGCGCGGCGACCACGCCGCGGTGCACGGCGAACTCGCCGCGGCCCGGGACGAGTTCGGCAACGACCGGCAGCCGCAGTACGAGCTGCCGCGGGCCGAGATGACGATCCGGCTGGCCGCCGCGGAGGGGCGGGTCGCCGAGGTGCGCGCCGCGTTCGGGCGGGCCGTCGGCGACGGGCTGCGGCTGGGCATGCAGCGCTACGCCTGGCCGCTGCTGTACGCCACCGCCGCCGCCGAGGCCCGGCTGCGCGGTCTGCCCGCGGCCGAGTCGGGCCGGCCCGCGGCGCTGGCCGCGATCCGCGCGGCGATGCGCAACCTGCCGCGGTTCGCGCCGCCGTGGGAGGCGCAGGCGCTGATGACGGAGGCGGAGCTGTGCGCGGCCGAGGGCCGCGACGCGACGGCCCGCTGGGCGGAGGCCGAGGCGGCGTGGGCGGAGCTGGAGTGGCCGTACGAGCAGGCTGTGACCCGTTACCGCTGGGCGGAGTCGGCGCTCGCGAGCGGCCAGGCCACCGCCGCCGCCCGGGACGGCGCGGCGCGGGCGCTGCGGCGCGCGTACGACACGGCGAGGGACCTCGGCGCGGCCGGGCTCACCCGCGACGCGGAGGCCCTGGCAGCCCGCGCCCGGATCCCCTTGACCGCGGCCGCCGCACCGGCGGAACCGGAGGATCCGGCGGAGGCGCTGGGCCTGACGGCCCGGGAGGCGGACGTGCTGCGGCTGGTGGCGGCGGGACGGAGCAACCGGCAGATTGCGGAAGAGCTGTTCATCTCGCCGAAGACGGCGAGTGTCCATGTGTCCAACATCCTGGCGAAGCTGGGGGTGGCGGTGCGGGGTGAGGCGGCGGCGGTGGCGCACCGGCTGCGGCTGTTCGACGGCGGGTGAGAGCGGGCTCCCGCGTACGCCCTGTCAGCTGACCTCCAGCCGCAGGATGCGGTCGTCGCCCTTCTCCGGGGTGCCGCGCAGATCCGTCTCGTTGGTCATCAGCAGCAGATCGCCGTCCGATGCCCGCTGCACCGTGCGCAGCCGCCCGTACTTGCCGTCGAAGAACGCCTGCGGGTCCGCCGCCGCCTTCGTGCCGTCCAGCGGGATCCGCCACAGCCGCTCGCCGCGCAGCGACGCCATCCAGATCGACCCGTCCGCGAACGCGATGCCGCTCGGCGAGGCGTCCGGAGTGGGCCACTGCACGACGGGGTCGACGAAGCCCTCCCGGTTCTCCTTGCCCTCCACCTCCGGCCAGCCGTAGTTCTTCCCCGGCTCGATCAGGTTCAGCTCGTCCCACTTCTGGTCGCCGAACTCCGCCGCCCACAGCCGCTTGTCGTCGTCCCAGGCCAGCCCCTGCACGTTGCGGTGGCCGTACGAGTACACCACCGAGCCCGCCTCGGGGTTGCCGCGCGCCGGCTCGCCGTCGGGCGTCATCCGCAGGATCTTGCCGCCCAGCGAGTCCTTGTCCTGCGCCAGCGCCGGGTCGCCGGCCTCGCCGGTGCCGACGTAGAGCATCTTGTCCGGGCCGAACGCGATCCGGCCGCCGTTGTGCCGGCCGCCCTTGGGGATGCCGCGGAAGACGGTGTCCGGCGCGCCCAGCCGGTTGCCCTCCGGCCCGTCCGAGTCGTACGTCATCCGTACGATGCGGTTGTCGCTGTCGGAGGTGAAGTAGGCGTAGAGCATCTCGTCGGCGCCGAGTGCGAGCCCCAGCAGGCCGCCCTCGTTGCCCGGTTCGCCCTGCACGCCGGGCACCTGGCCGGCCTCGGTGACCTTCCCGCCCTCGGCGGCGACGTGGTAGACGGTGCCGGTGTCGCGGGCGGAGACCAGCAGGGCGCCGCCGGGGAGTTCGGCCAGGCCCCAGGGGGTCTCCAGATTCTCGGCGACGGTGCCGACGGCCTTCGCGGAGCCCTTGTCCGGCGGCGGCTCGCCCCGGCCGGCGGAGCCGCCGCTGCCGGCGGGCGCGGAGGGGGACTCCGCGGCCGGCCCCCCGGAGCCGTCGTCGTCGCCCGACGAGCAGCCGGCGGCGAGCACGAGTGCGGCGGCGGCCACGGCGGTGGCGGCACGGGCTCTCACGGGCGGTTCTCCTTCGACGGGCGGCGGCCGGAACGTACCCAGCACATCACAACCGGACGTACACCGCGCGCCGGTGGGGCGTTCCCGTCCGCGGCGACGGGAGTCACCCGTCCGTACGAGCCCGCCCGCCGCCTTCCGTACGAGCCCGTCCGCACGCTCCCGTACGCACCCGGCCGCCCTGCCCGAACCCACCGGCCGCCCCGCGCGCCTACTCCCACGACCCCTGCGCCGGCGGCAGCGCCGCGATCTCCGCCAGGTCCCCCGGCGCCAGCCGCAGCCCGGCCGCCGCGGCGTTCTCCACCGACCACCGCGCCCGCTTCGCCCCCGGCACCGGCACCACGTGCGCCCCCTGCGCCAGCACCCACGCCAGCGCCGCCTGCGCCGGCGTCGCGCCGTGCCGCTCGGCGACCCGGCGCAGCCCGGCGACCACCGGCTGGTTCGCCGCCATCATCTCGGCGGTGAACCGCGGGTGCCTGGCCCGTATGTCGTCCGGCTCGAAGCCCTGCCCCGGCGTGAGCGTGCCGGTGAGGAACCCGTGCCCCAGCGGCATCGCCGCGAGGAACCCGACCTGCCGCGCCTCGCACCACGGCAGCAGGCTCGCCAGCGCCTCCGGCGACCACACCGACAGCTCCGCCTGCACGCTGCTGACCGGGAACACCTGCTGCACCCGGCCCAGCCGGCGGATCGTCGCGTCGTACATCCCGCCGCCAGCCCGGCGGTCCGCCCGCGCACCGACCGCGCAGAACCCCAGCGAGCGCACCTTGCCCGCCGCCACCAGCTCCGCCATCGCGCCCCAGGTCTCCTCCACGGGCACCTCGGGGTCCTCGCGGTGCAGTTGGTACAGGTCGATGACGTCGGTCTGCAGCCGGCGCAGCGAGGCGTCGCAGGCACGCCTGACGTACGCCGGGCGGCCGTTGGCGACGACGTGCTGCTCGCCGACGAGGAGGCCGACCTTGGTGGAGACGAACGCGTCCGCGCGCCGCTCCTTGAGCACCCGGCCGACCAGCAGCTCGTTGGTGAACGGCCCGTACATGTCGGCGGTGTCGAGCAGGCTCACACCGGCGTCGAGCGCCGCGCACACGGCCCGCACGGACTTCTCGCCCTGCTGCCGCGAGGTGCTGTACGCCCAGCTCATCGGCATGCAGCCGAGACCGACCGCGCCCACCTCCAGGGCCGCCGCCCCGATCGTCCTGCGCTCCACCCAAGGCACACTAGACCCTGCCGCCGACACGGGTCCCGCGGCATCGGGCCCCGCACGCCCCCCTCGTGCTCCGCACGCCCGCGCTGATCACCTAGCCTCGTGTCCATGAGCGATGGACAGGTGTGGCTGCCGATTCCGCCGGACGAGATCACCGGCCTGCCGCCGGAACTCGACTACGTCCACTGGGACGCCGAGCCCGAGTTCCCCGCGGATCCGGCGGACTGCGTGTTCCTCGTGGCCCCGTACATGCGCCGGATCACCCACGACCCGGTGCCGCGGATGACGGCGCTGAAGGTGCTGCAGACGCTCACCGCAGGCGTCGACGCCTATCTGCCCGCGCTGTCCTCGCTGCCGCCGGGGGCCCGGCTGTGCAACGCCCGCGGCGTGCACGAGGCGTCGACCGCCGAGCTGGCGCTCGCGCTCACCCTCGCCTCGCTGCGCGGCATCCCGGACTTCGTACGCCGCCAGGACGCGGAGGAGTGGCGCGGCGGCTTCCACCCGTCGCTCGCCGACAAGACCGTGCTGATCCTCGGCTACGGCGCCATCGGAAGCGCGGTGGAAGACCGGCTCGCGGGCTTCGAGTGCGAGCGGGTCATACGCATCGCGCGCTCCCCGCGCACCACACCGCGCGGTCCCGTCCAGGCCCTCGCCGACGTAGGGGAGTTGCTGCCCGCCGCCGACGTGGTGATCGTGACGACCCCGCTGACCGACGCCACCCGCGGCCTGGTCGACGCCGGGTTCCTGGCCCGGATGAAGGACGGCGCGCTGCTCGTGAACGTCGCCCGCGGCGCCGTCGTGAACACGAAGGCCCTGCTGGACGAGGTGGAGCCGGGCCGGCTGCGGGCCGCGCTCGACGTGACGGACCCCGAGCCGCTGCCCCCCGGTCATCCGCTGTGGCATGCACCCGGGGTGCTGATCAGCCCGCACACCGGGGGGCCCACGTCCGCCTTCCGGCCGCGTGCGGAGAGGCTGCTGCGCGCCCAGTTGCGGCGGTTCGCCGCCGGTGAACCGGTGGAGCACGTGGTCGCCGTTGCCTGACGGACAACCGCACGAACACTCTACGTAGTTGCTACGCAACTCTCGGTTTTAGTTACGCTCCGTAGAGGAAGTATGTCCCTGCGTGACGAACCTGGTGTATCGTCCGCAGCGGGGATTGCTCCCGACGTCAACGTGGCCGGCCCGCTGCCGGCGACGCATCCGATATCGAGGGGGGCGATGGGCACATGCACGGCAAGTGGAAATCCTTTGCGGTACGCGGGCAGCGCGGTAGTCCCGCGCGCCTCCCGGCCCTGAGAGCCGGCGTCGCGGCGGGGCCGCGGACGGGGCCGGCTCCCGGCAGCCGGGGGGCGCGGTGACGGCGTCGATCGGGGCGGTGGTGCCCAGGCCGCCGTTGCCCGCAGGGGTCGTACCCCAGCTGATCCTCGCGGTGCTCTGCGCGGGGTATGCCACCGGTGCCGCTCTGGGCTGGGGCTCTTCCCGAATCGCCCTCATCATGGGGGACTTCGGGCTGAGCGCGGCGGCGTTCGCGGCCGCCTTCTCGTGTCTCTACTACGCGCGTATCCGCCAGGGCCGCTTTCGGCCGGCCTGGCTCATGTTCGGCGTCTCGTCCGCCATGGCGGGCGTCGGCAACGGCATCTGGGGCTGGTACGAGGTCGTGCTCCGGAAGCCGCTGCCCGAGGCGTCCGTGGCGGACTTCTTCTTCCTGCTCTTCGCGCCGCCGGCGGTCATCGGCCTGCTGGTGCTCGCCCGGCGGCCGGTGAGCAGAGCGGGCTGGATCTGCCTGGGCCTGGACACCTGGCTCATCGGCGGCTCCCTGCTCACCATCTCCTGGACCCTCGCCCTGGCGCACGCCGCGGGGGACGACGAGTCGGTGCCGCGGGTCGCGCTCTCGCTCGCGTACCCGCTGCTGGACATCGTGCTGGTGAGCATGGTGCTGGCGCTGCACTTCCGGCGCACCGCGGCGGGCCGCTCCGCGATCAACACGGCGATCGGCGCGCTGGTGCTCACCGTGCTGTGCGACGCGCTGTTCACCTCGCCGCTGCTCCAGGAGCAGTACAGCTCCGGGCAGCTCCTGGACGCCGGCTGGTTCGCCGGCTCGGTGCTCCTCGCGTACGCCCCCTGGGTCGGCAGAGCCGAGGAGGCGGAGGAGGCCGAGGAGCGCGGCCAGAAGGAGCGCGGCCGCCCCATCGCCGGGCACATCGGCGCGCTCGCGCCGTATCTCGCGGCGGGCGTCTGCACCCTGGGGATCCTGTACAACCTGCTGGACGGCCGCAGCGTAGACCGCGTGGTGCTGATGACCGCGTGCACGGTCGTGCTGGCGCTGGTCGTACGCCAGGCGATCATGCTGCTGGACAACATCAGCCTCACCCAGGAGCTCGCCCAGAAGGAGAACCACTTCCGCTCGCTCGTCCAGGGTTCGAGCGACGTCATCATGATCGCGGCGCCGTCCGGCGTGCTGCGCTACGTCAGCCCAGCGGCCCTCGGCGTCTACGGCACGGACCCGGAGGAGCTGGTCGGCTGCGAGCTGGCCGGGCTCATCCACCCCGACGACCTGGGCCGGGTGCTGCACGAGGTGCGCCGGTTCCTGTCGGCGCCGCCGGGCGGCGCGCGCTCGATCCGCATCGAGTGCCGCTTCCGGGCCGGCAGAGGCCGCCGCGGCGGCGCCCGCGCCGGCGGCGAGGACGGGTACGGCGAGGACGGCTGGCTGAACGTCGAGTCGACGGTCAACCGCCACCACAACGGCCTGATCTTCAACTCCCGGGACGTCACCGAGCGCGTCCGGCTCCAGGCGCAGCTCCAGCACAGCGCCTCCCACGACGCGCTCACCGACCTGCCGAACCGGGCGCTGTTCACCGAGCGTGTCGGTCACGCGCTCGGCGGCCGGCGGGCGGGGGACGCGAACGCGGCCGTGCTCTTCATCGACCTCGACGGCTTCAAGGCGGTCAACGACACCGTCGGCCACGCCGCCGGCGACGAGCTGCTCATCCAGGCCGGCCGCCGGCTGCAGGAGTCGATCCGCTCCGGGGACTCGGCGGCCCGCCTCGGCGGCGACGAGTTCGCCGTGCTGCTCGTCGGCGGCGCGGCGGGCGAGAACCGGTCGGACGGCGCCGGGCGCGAGCGGCGCACCCGCGAGGTCGCCGACCGGCTGCGGGTCCGGCTCTCCGAGCCGTACACCGCGGGCGGCGTCGAGGTGCGGGTCGCGGCCAGCATCGGCGTGGCCTTCGCCGAGCCCGGCAGTACGCCCGCGGAGCTGATGCGCAACGCCGACCTGGCGATGTACCGGGCCAAGCAGGCGGGCAAGGCGCGCGTCGAGCTGTACGCGCCGCAGATGCAGGCCGAAGTGGTGCGCCGCATAGAAATGGCGAACAGGCTGCGCTCCGCGCTGGACGACGGCCAGTTCACGCTCGTCCACCAGCCGGTGGTGGAGCTGTCGAGCGGGCGTCTGGCGGCGCTGTCGGCGCAACCGCGCTGGCGCTCGGCGCAGGGCATCGTGCACACGCCGGCTGAGTTCATGCAGGGCCCGCCGGACACCGGCGGGCGCGGCAACGGGCAGGACCGGGCCCGTACCGCGGAGCTGGCACGCTGGCTGCTGGAGGCGACGGTCGAGCAGGCCGCCGCGCGGTACGACGCGGGCATGGGCATCCCCGTGACCGTACGGATGTCGGCCGCCCGGCTCACCGACCGGAGCATGTCCCCGCAACTAGTGGAGGCCCTGCTGGTGCGGCACGGGCTGCCGCCCGGCGCGCTGACCATCGAGGTCGCCGACAGCGACACCCGGGCCGGCATGGACGAGCTGGAGCGGCGCCTGGTGGCGCTGCGCCGCCTGGGCGTGCGTATCGCGCTCGACGGCTTCGGCAGCGGCCACGCCGCCATCGCCGCGCTGCGCCGGCTGCCGGTGGACGTGCTCAAGCTGGACCGGGGCCTGGTCGACGGCCTGGCCGAATCACCCCGGCTGCGCGCCATCGCGGCCGGGATGATCGGCATCGCCGGCGAGCTGGGCCTGGACTCGACGGCCGAGGGAGTCGACCTGCCCGAGCAGGCCGAGGTGCTGCGCGCGCTGGGCTGCCGGCACGCGCAGGGCATGGCCTACTGCGAACCACTGGAGGAGGAGCGAGTACGGGACGCACTGGCCCTGGGAGCGTTCGCGCTGCCGGAAGAGGATGCTTCGGCCATTGCGCTCACATAGTGAGACCCGGGTTCCACGAACTTGACACCCCCGGCGCGCCGGGGGCAAGGTCGGGTCCATGCGCACCCGAATTCTCGTACTTGGACAGCGCGTCGGCTGAAGCGGATCCCGACTCCCGGACCGCGCCGACGCGCTCCCCTCGCTTGCCATCTGGCACGAGGGGTTTTTTGTTGCTCGAACCCGCTGCTCCACCCCCAACCCTCGCACCACTCGAAGACGAGAAGAGAAACCGATGACCGAGCAGGCTCCCCCGCGGAGTGAGCCCCACCCGCAGCCGCCGCGGGCCCGCAGCGGGGGACAGTCCCGCGTTCCGGGGCACACACCGGCAGACAAGACCGTGACGGGCGCGCAGTCCCTCATCCTCGCGCTTGAGGCCGTAGGCGTGGACACGGTGTTCGGCATTCCGGGCGGGGCCATCCTCCCCGCGTACGACCCGATGATGGACTCCACGAAGGTCCGGCACGTCCTCGTCCGCCACGAGCAGGGCGCGGGGCACGCCGCCACCGGGTACGCGCAGGCCACCGGCAAGGTGGGCGTCTGCATGGCCACCTCGGGACCGGGCGCGACCAACCTCGTCACGCCGATCGCCGACGCGCACATGGACTCCGTGCCGCTGGTGGCGATCACCGGCCAGGTGGCGGTCAGGTCGATCGGCACGGACGCCTTCCAGGAGGCGGACATCTGCGGCATCACCATGCCCATCACGAAGCACAACTTCCTGGTCACGGACCCCGCGGACATCCCGCGGGTGATCTCCGAGGCGTTCCACATCGCCGCCACCGGCCGGCCGGGCCCGGTGCTGGTCGACATCGCCAAGGACACGCTGCAGTCGCCCACCGTCTTCTCCTGGCCGCCCCGGCACGAGCTGCCCGGCTACCGCCCGGTGACCAAGCCGCACGCCAAGCAGATCCGCGAGGCCGCCCGGCTCGTCGGCTCCGCCCGGCGCCCCGTGCTCTACGTCGGCGGCGGGGTGCTCAAGGCCCGCGCCACCGCCGAGCTGAAGGTGCTCGCGGAGCTGACCGGCGCCCCGGTCGTCACCACCCTGATGGGCCTCGGCGCCTTCCCCGACACCCACCCGCAGCACCTGGGCATGCCGGGCATGCACGGCACGGTGGCCGCCGTCACCTCGCTGCAGAAGTCCGACCTGATCGTGGCGCTCGGCGCCCGGTTCGACGACCGGGTGACCGGCAAGCTGGACACCTTCGCGCCGCACGCCACGATCGTGCACGCCGACATCGACCCCGCGGAGATCGGCAAGAACCGCGAGGCCGACGTGCCGATCGTCGGCGACGCCCGCGAGGTCATCGCCGACCTGATCGTCGCGGTGCAGAGCGAGCAGGAGCAGGGCGACCGGCCCGGCACGGGCACGGCCCGGTACGCGGAGTGGTGGCAGCAGCTCGACCGCTGGCGCGAGACGTACCCCCTCGGCTACGACCTGCCCACCGACGGCACGCTCTCGCCGCAGCAGGTGATCCAGCGCATCGGCGAGCTGGCCCCGGAGAACACGGTCTACGCCGCGGGCGTCGGGCAGCACCAGATGTGGGCGGCCCACTACATCGACTACGACAAGCCCCGCACCTGGCTCAACTCCGGCGGCGCCGGAACCATGGGCTATGCGGTCCCGGCCGCCATGGGCGCCAAGGCCGGCGCGCCGGAGGCGACGGTCTGGGCCATCGACGGCGACGGCTGCTTCCAGATGACCAACCAGGAGCTGGTCACCTGCGCGCTGAACGGCATCCCGATCAAGGTCGGGATCATCAACAACGGCGCGCTGGGCATGGTCCGCCAGTGGCAGACCCTGTTCTACAACCGCCGCTACTCCAACACCGTGCTGCACTCCGGCCCGAACGGCAACGGCGCCGGTGAGAGCACCGAGGAGCAGGCCCGCCAGGCCGCCGGCACCCGCTGCCCGGACTTCGTCAAGCTCGCCGAGGCCATGGGCTGCGCCGGCCTCCGCTGCGACGACCCCGAGCAGCTCGACGCCGTCATCGAGAAGGCCAACGCCATCAACGACCGCCCGGTCGTCGTGGACTTCATCGTCCACCAGGACGCGATGGTCTGGCCGATGGTCGCGGCCGGCACCTCCAACGACGAGATCATGGCCGCGCGCGACGTCCGCCCGGACTTCGGCGACGGCGAAGACGACTGAGGCCGGGCAGCGAAGAGAGAGACGAAGACATGTCCAAGCACACGCTGTCGGTCCTGGTGGAGAACAAGCCGGGCATCCTGGCCAGGATCTCCGCGATGTTCTTCCGCCGCGGTTTCAACATCGACTCGCTCGCCGTCGGCACCACCGAGCACCCGGACATCTCCCGGATGACGATCGTGGTGAACGTCGAGGACCAGCCCCTGGAACAGGTCACCAAGCAGCTCAACAAGCTCGTCAACGTGCTGAAGATCGTCGAGCTGGAGCCGGGCGCGGCCGTGCAGCGCGAACTCGTCCTGGTGAAGGTGCGCGCCGACAACGAGACCCGCTCCCAGGTCGTCGAGATCGTCCAGCTCTTCCGCGCCAAGACCGTGGACGTCTCCCCGGAGGCGGTCACGATCGAGGCCACCGGCAGCGGCGAGAAGCTGGAGGCGATGCTGAAGATGCTGGAGCCGTACGGCATCAAGGAACTGGTCCAGTCCGGCACCATCGCCATCGGCCGCGGCGCCCGCTCCATCACGGACCGCTCGCTGCGCGCCCTGGACCGCAGCGCGTAGCCCCTCGGGCGGGGTGCCGCACCAGCGGTGCCCCGCCCGCGCCGTATCCCCACGGCACTTCGTGCAGTTCCAGTGAAGGAAGATTTCCGGGGGAGACCCCCGGGCCCCCCGAGGACCCCCCACCGCGCCAGACGTACGGTGGGGCCACCCGCAAGACTCAAGGAGATCGCAACCGTGGCCGAGCTGTTCTACGACGACGACGCCGACCTGTCCATCATCCAGGGCCGCAAGGTCGCGGTCCTCGGCTACGGCAGCCAGGGCCACGCCCACGCACTGTCGCTGCGCGACTCCGGCGTGGACGTCCGCGTCGGCCTGCACGAGGGCTCCAAGTCCCGGGCGAAGGCCGAGGAGCAGGGCCTGCGGGTCGTCACTGCCGCCGAGGCCGCCGCCGAGGCCGACGTGATCATGATGCTGGTGCCGGACCCGGTGCAGGGCCAGGTCTACGAGGAGTCCGTGAAGGACAACCTCAAGGACGGCGACGCGCTGTTCTTCGGCCACGGCCTCAACATCCGCTACGGCTTCGTCAAGCCGCCGGCCAACGTCGACGTCTGCATGGTCGCCCCGAAGGGCCCGGGCCACCTGGTCCGCCGCCAGTTCGAGGAGGGCCGCGGCGTGCCGTGCATCGCGGCCGTCGAGCAGGACGCCGGCGGCGGCGCCTTCGCGCTGGCCCTGTCGTACGCGAAGGCCATCGGCGGCACCCGCGCCGGCGTCATCAAGACCACCTTCACCGAGGAGACCGAGACCGACCTCTTCGGCGAGCAGGCCGTGCTGTGCGGCGGCACCTCGGCGCTGGTCAAGGCCGGCTTCGAGACCCTGGTCGAGGCGGGCTACCAGCCGGAGATCGCGTACTTCGAGTGCCTGCACGAGCTGAAGCTCATCGTGGACCTCATGTACGAGGGCGGCCTGGAGAAGATGCGCTGGTCGGTCTCCGAGACCGCCGAGTGGGGCGACTACGTCTCGGGCCCGCGGATCATCAACGACGACACCAAGGCCGAGATGAAGAAGATCCTCGGCGAGATCCAGGACGGCTCGTTCGCCAAGGACTGGATGGCCGAGTACCACAACGGCCTGCCGCGCTACAACGAGTACAAGAAGCGGGACGGCGACCACCTGATCGAAACGACCGGCAAGGAGCTGCGGAAGCTCATGAGCTGGGTCGACGACAAGGACTGAGCCGGCCGGGTCGCTCGTTCGGGCGGTGGCGGGGCGCAGCGGCGCCCGGCCACCGCCCGGCGCCACTACACTCTTCGTACATCGCGCGTCAGGCTCACAGCGTCGTGTGTCCTTCAAACGCGGCAGCACGCGTCTGTCCGGCGGACCGGCGTCTGCACCCTCCACCTGCGGCCGTCGGGACGGCCGTCCCGCACAGGAATCCAGTGAGGACCACGTGAGCACTGCCCCAGCATCCGGCGCCACCCCCGGGAAGCCGGCCGTACTGATCGCCGAGGAGCTCTCGCCGGCCACCGTCGACGCCCTCGGTCCCGACTTCGACATCCGCCACTGCAACGGCGCCGACCGGGCCGAGCTGCTCGCGGCCATCGCCGACGTGGACGCGATCCTGATCCGCAGCGCCACCAAGGTCGACGCGGAGGCCGTGGCCGCCGCGCGCCGGCTGAAGGTCGTCGCCCGCGCGGGCGTGGGCCTCGACAACGTCGACGTACCCGCCGCCACCAAGGCCGGCGTCATGGTCGTCAACGCGCCGACCTCCAACATCGTCACCGCCGCCGAGCTGGCCTGCGGCCTGATCATCGCCAGCGCGCGGAACATCCCGCAGGCCAACGCCGCGCTGAAGGCCGGCGAGTGGAAGCGCTCGAAGTACACCGGCGTCGAGCTGAACGAGAAGGTCCTCGGCGTCGTCGGCCTCGGCCGCATCGGCGTGCTCGTCGCACAGCGCATGGCGGCGTTCGGTATGAGCGTCGTGGCGTACGACCCGTATGTGCAGGCCGCGCGCGCCGCGCAGATGGGCGTCAAGCTCGTCTCGCTCGACGAGCTGCTGGAGACCTCCGACTTCATCACCGTCCACCTGCCGAAGACCCCCGAGACCCTGGGTCTGATCGGCGACGAGGCGCTGCAGAAGGTCAAGCCGTCCGTCCGGATCGTCAACGCCGCCCGCGGCGGCATCGTCGACGAGGAGGCGCTGACCGCCGCGCTGAAGGAGGGCCGGGTCGCGGGCGCGGGCCTCGACGTCTACGCCACCGAGCCGTGTACGGACTCGCCGCTGTTCCAGTTCGACAGCGTCGTCGCCACCCCGCACCTCGGCGCCTCCACCGGCGAGGCGCAGGAGAAGGCGGGCATCTCCGTGGCCCGCTCGGTGCGGCTCGCGCTGGCCGGCGAGCTGGTGCCGGACGCGGTCAACGTCCAGGGCGGCGTCATCGCCGAGGACGTACGCCCCGGGCTGCCGCTGGCGGAGAAGCTGGGCCGGATCTTCACGGCGCTGGCCGGCGAGGTCGCGGTCCGCCTCGACGTGGAGGTCTGCGGCGAGATCACGCAGCACGACGTGAAGGTGCTGGAGCTGTCCGCGCTCAAGGGCGTCTTCGAGGACATCGTCGCCGAGACCGTGAGCTACGTGAACGCCCCGCTGTTCGCGCAGGAGCGCGGCGTCGAGGTGCGGCTGACCACCAGCTCGGAGTCGAACGCCCACCGCAACGTGGTGACGGTGCGCGGCACGCTCGCCAGCGGCGAGGAGGTGTCGGTCTCCGGCACGCTCTCCGGGCCGAAGCACCAGCAGAAGATCGTCGCCGTCGGCGAGCACGACGTGGACCTGACGCTCGCCGACCACATGGCGTTCTTCAGCTACGGCGACCGCCCCGGCGTCGTCGGCACCATGGGCCGGATCCTGGGCGAGGCGGGCATCAACATCGCCGGGATGCAGGTGGCGCGGGCCAAGGCCGGCGGTGAGGCGCTGGTCGCGCTGACCGTGGACGACACCATCCCGCCGGCCGTCGTGCAGGAGATCGCCGGTGAGATCGGCGCCGCCTCGGCGCGCGCGGTGAACCTCACCGAGTAGCGGACCGGGGGAGACCCCGGGCACCGGGCCCGGGCGGGCGGCAGCGATGCCGCCGGTCCGGGCCCGTACGCGTGTCCGGGCCCGGTCCCGGGCCGTCCGGGTGCGACTCCCGCCCCGATGCGGAGGATCTTCGCGCGGTCCCCTCTCACTTCCTTCCAGACGGATGAAATCTCTCCGGTTCCCTCCTACGGTGCGGGTAAGTGGAGAATTTCCCTTCGGTTGAGGAGTGGCCATGCGGACCCCGATGCGTGCGGACGCCCGGCGGAACCGCGAGCTGATCCTGAACGCGGCGGGCGAGGTCTTCGTGGGCGGGGGCCCCGACGCCCCGCTGGAGGACGTCGCGCGCCGGGCCGGCGTCGGCATCGCCACGCTCTACCGGAACTTCGCCAGCCGCGAGGCGCTGATCCGCGGCGTCGCCGTCGCCACCCTCGCCAGGCTCCGCGGTGCGGCCGAGGAGGCGCTGACCGGCGGGGACGAGCCGTTCGAGGCGCTGCGCCGGTTCGCCCACACGGCGCTCAACCTGCGGATCGGCGCGGTGCTCCCCGCGCTCTCCGGCCGGATCCGGATCGACGAGGAGCTGGCGGAGCTGCGCACGCGCACGCTGCGCCCGGTCCAGGAGCTGATCGTACGGGCGCAGCAGGCCGGCCAGCTCCGCGACGACGTCGTCTTCGGCGACGTGCCGTTCATGGTCATGCGGCTGACGCTGACGCTGCCCGGCGGCGGCGTGCCCGAGGACGAGGCCCTGGCCCACCGCCACCTGGAGCTGTATCTCGACGGGCTGCGCCCCGAGGCCGCCCGCGCCCGCGGTGCCGGGCTGCCCGGCCCCGCGATCACCGCCGCCCGTTTCGTACGGGCCACGGACCGCATCGTCGGCGGGAACGCCCGCTAGCGCCCGTACCGCCCGCAACCCCCGCAGCCACCCGGAACCGGAAGCACGCACGAGAAAGGTAGTGGCATGGACACTACAAAGAGCCCGACGACCGGGTCGCCCGCTTCGCGGCGCTGGCTCGCGCTCGTCTTCATCGGGCTGGCGCAGCTCATGATCGTCCTGGACGTCACGATCGTGAACATCGCCCTGCCGTCCGCCCAGGCGGACCTGGACATCTCCGACGGAGACCGGCAATGGGTGATCACCGCGTACACCCTGGCCTTCGGCGGCCTACTGCTCCTCGGCGGCCGGATCGCCGACTACACCGGCCGCCGCCGGGCCTTTCTCACCGGGCTCGTCGGCTTCGCCGCCGCCTCCGCGCTCGGCGGCGCGGCACCCGGCTTCGGCGCGCTGCTGGGCGCGCGGGCCGCGCAGGGGGCGTTCGCCGCGCTGCTCGCGCCTGCGGCGCTGTCGCTGCTCACCACGAGCTTCACCGAGCGGCGCGAACGCGCTCGCGCCTTCGGCATCTTCGGCGTGATCGCCGGCGGCGGCGGTGCGATCGGCCTGGTCACGGGTGGGGCGCTGACCGAGTATCTGGACTGGCGCTGGTGCCTGTACGTGAACGTGCCCATCGCGGTGCTGGCGGCGGCCGGCTGGTGGGTGCTGCCCGCCGACACCCGCCCGCAGGTGCGGCAGAAGATCGACGTGCCCGGCGCACTGCTCGCGGTGACCGGCCTGGTCGCCGTCGTCTACGGGTGCAGCGAGGCGGAGTCCGAGGGCTGGGACTCCGCGCTCGTCCTGGGCCTGCTCTTCCTCGGCGTGGCGCTGCTCACCGGGTTCGTGCTGCACGAGCGGAACGCCGCGGCGCCGCTGCTGCCGCTGCGGGTGGTGCTCAGCCGGGCCCGGGGGAGTGCGTTCCTGGGCATCGCGCTGGCCACGGTGGGGATGTTCGCCATGTTCCTCTTCCTCACCTACTACATGCAGGTCGTCATGGGCTACTCGGCGCTCAGGACCGGGGTGGCCTTCCTGCCGCTGACGGCGGGGGTGCTGGCCGGCGCGGGCGGGCTCGCCAGCCGGCTGCTGCCCAGGGTGCCGCCGCGCGCGCTGGTCGTCCCCGGGCTGCTGTGCGCCGCGGCCGGCACGGGCTGGCTGGCGACGGTGGACGTCGGCACCTCCTACGCGGCAGGGGTGCTGCCGGCGGAGCTGGTCGTGGGCTTCGGGATGGGGCTGGTGATGGCCCCGGCGATCAACTACGCCACCTACGGCGTGCGCGAGGAGGAGGCCGGGGTCGCCTCGGCGACGGTCAACACCGCCCAGCAGATCGGCGGCTCGATCGGCACCGCGCTGCTCAACACCGTGGCGACCGGCACCACCGCGGACTACCTCGCCGAGCGCCTGCCGGACGCGGGTGCGCTGGAGGAGCGGCGGGCCGCGGGCGGGCCGGTGCCGGAGGTGGTCAAGGCGGGCCTGGTCGAGGGCTTCGGCTCGGCGTACACGGTGGCGTCGGTGATCCTGATCGCCGCGGCGGCGGTGGTGGCGGTGGTGATGAACACCCCGCGCCCCGCCGGCTCCGAGTCCGGCGCCCCGGCGCCCGCCCCGGCGGCACACCTGGGCTGATGGGTCTCCGCCTGCGGCCGGCGCGGCGGGTGGAGGGGCAGAGGGCTGCCGCGTGCCGCGTGGGTGTACGCGGGGGCGGTCAGAGGCGGGCGGACTTGAGGGACATGTGGAGGAGCAGGCGGTCTTCGCCCGCGGCCAGGTCGAGGCCGGTCAGCTCCTCGACGCGGGACAGCCGGTAGTACAGCGTCTGGCGGTGGATGCCCAGCGCCGCGGCGGTGCGGGCGGCCTGGCCGGCGTGGTCGAGGTAGACCTCGGCGGTCCGGGCCAGGGCGGCGTGGGCCGGCTCCAGCAGCCGGCCGACCGCCGGGTCGACGCCGCCGGGCAGGTCGGTGAGCAGCCGGTACGGGCCGATGTCCGGCCACCGCGCCACCGGGCCCAGCTTCGGTGCGGCCCGCGCCGCCCGGGCGGCGGCCAGCGCCTCGCGCCAGGTGCCCGGCATCCCGCCCAGGCCCGCCCGCGCGTCGCCGACGCCGGCGACGACGTCCGGGGCCCCCGCCGCGGGGGCCCCGGCGGTGGTCTCTCCGGGGCGGGTACGCGCCCCACGCCGCGCCTCCGCCGCCGCCTCGCCCGGCGCGCCTCTCCGTGCCCCGCCGGAAACCCCGCCCGCAGCCCCGCCCGCCGCGACGTGCAGCAGCCGCTCCGCCGCCGCCACCGCCGGTTCGACCGACCCCGCGGACGGCAGCAGCACCAGCGCCGCCAGCGCCCGTACCGGTTCCGCCTCGCCGCCGGCCCCCGTCTCGCCGGCCGCCGCCGCGCCCGCCCGTGCCTCCCGGCCCGCGCCCCCCACCCGCAGCACCGTCGTCGCCGCCGTCCGGGGCAGTCCCGGGCCCGGCGCCGCCGGGTCCGCCGGCCGCCAGGGCAGCACCGCCACCGCCGCCACCGGCCCCGCCGTACCGCCCGGCAGCGCATCCCGCAGCTCCGCCAGCGCCGCGTCCCGGCCCGCCGCGGGACCCGCCAGCACGTCGTGCAGCAGCGCCCCCGCCGCCGCGCCCGCCCGGGTCTCCGCCGCCAGCAGCGCCCCGATCCGCGCCGCGGTCCGCATGGCCTGCGCGATCCGCGGGTCCGGCGCCCGGCCGGGCCCGCCCAGCTCGACGTCGGCCAGATGCCCGTCGTCGAGCAGCCAGACGTACCCCTGCACCACCCCGTCGTGCCGCGCCGGCAGGCAGATCCGCCCGGTGAGCACCCCCGCGGAGGGGTCCGGCGGGATCCGCATCGGCCCGGTCGCGCGGGCGATCCCGTACGCCTCGAACCACGCCCGCACCTCCGCCGTGGAGCGCCGGTGCAGGATGGACTTCGTCCGGACCGGGTCCATGAGCGAGGAGACGCCGCCCGACGAGCCGTCGCCGGTGTCGTGGACGCCGAAGGCGATCAGCCCGAAGTCCCGGTCCTCCAGGGTGGCGGGGGCGCCGAGCGCCGCCGAGACCTCGTCCACCAACTGCTGGTAGTCGCCGCGCATGACCGCAGCCTCTCATACATCTGTATGAGGCGGCGCTCTCGGATGCGTGACAGGTGTCGATGGCCCAGGATCGGAGCGATCCTTAGATTTCACGGAGGTGTTACCTGCGCCCCGACCGTGGAGGTGCCCAGTGCTGGGTCCCGTGCTTCTCGCCGCCGCGCGCAGCGAGGGAATCCGTCGCGTCGTCTCGGCCGCGCCGGTCAGCCGCCAGGTGGTCGCGCGCTTCGTGGCCGGCGAGGAGCTGGCCGACGCCGTCGCCGCCGTCCGCGACCTGGCCGCCCGCGGCCTGGAGGTCACCCTCGACCACCTCGGCGAGGACGTCACCGACCCCCGCGAGGCGCTGCGCGCCCGGGATGCGTACCTCAGGCTCACCGAGGCGCTGAAGCGCGAGGGGCTCGGGGCCCGCGCCGAGATGTCCGTGAAGCTCTCCGCCTTCGGCCAGGGGCTGCCCGGCGGCCACGACCTCGCGCTCGCCCACGTCACTCCGGTGGTCGAAGCCGCCGCGGCGGCCGGCACCACGGTCACCCTCGACATGGAGGACCACACCACCGTCGACTCCACCCTCGCCGTCCTGCGCACCCTGCGCGAGCGCTTCCCCCAGACCGGCGCGGTGCTGCAGGCCTACCTCTTCCGCACCGAGGAGGACTGCCGCGTCCTCGCCGGCGAGGGCTCGCGGGTGCGGCTGGTCAAGGGCGCGTACAAGGAGCCGGCCGTCGTCGCCTTCCAGGACAGGCTGGAGGTGGACCGGGCGTACGTCCGCTGCCTGAAGATCCTCATGACCGGCCGCGGCTACCCCATGGTCGGCACCCACGACCCCCGGATGATCGCCATCACCCAGGAGCTCGCCCGCCGGCACGGCCGCAAGGCCGACGAGTACGAGTTCCAGATGCTCTACGGCATCCGCACCCAGGAGCAGCAGCGGCTGGTGGCCGAGGGCCACCGGATGCGCGTCTACACCCCCTACGGCACCGACTGGTACGGCTACTTCATGCGCAGGCTCGCCGAGCGCCCGGCGAACACGGCCTTCTTCCTGCGCGCCCTGGCCGGCCGTCGCTGACGACCCCCGCGAGCCCCCGAGAGCCCCCGAAAGGCTCAGCACCTCGAAGGAGAACGGCAACCATGGACGCTGTGACCCAGGTCCCCGCCCCGTACAACGAGCCGGTGCACACCTACGCCCCCGGCACGCCGGAGCGTGCGCGGCTGGAGGCCAGGCTCAAGGAGCTGGCCGAGAGCCCCATGGAGCTGCCGATGACCATCGGCGGCGTACACCGCATGGGCGGCGGCGCGCGCGTCGACGTCGTGCAGCCGCACAAGCACAAGGCCGTCCTCGGCACGTACGGCACCGCCACCCGCGCCGACGCGCAGGACGCCATCGACGCCGCCCTGGCCGCCGCGCCCGGCTGGCGCGCGCTGTCCTTCGACGACCGCGCCGCGATCCTGCTCAAGGCCGCCGACCTGCTCGCGGGGCCGTGGCGCGAGACGATCGCCGCGTCCACCATGCTCGGCCAGTCGAAGACCGCGCAGCAGGCGGAGATCGACGCGCCCTGCGAGCTGATCGACTTCTGGCGCTTCAACGTCCACTTCGCCCGCCAGATCATGGACGAGCAGCCGCCGATCCAGCCGCCCGGCGTGTGGAACCGGCTCGACCACCGCCCGCTGGAGGGCTTCGTCTACGCGATCACGCCCTTCAACTTCACCGCGATCGCCGGCAACCTGCCGACCGCGCCCGCCCTCATGGGCAACGTCGTGGTCTGGAAGCCCTCGCCGACCCAGACGCACGCCGCCGTGCTGCTCATGCGGCTGCTGGAGGAGGCCGGGATGCCGCCCGGCGTCATCAACCTCGTCACCGGCGACGGCAAGGAGGTCTCCGAGGTCGCGCTGCCGCACCCGGACCTGGCCGGCATCCACTTCACCGGCTCCACCCGCACGTTCCAGCACCTGTGGGGCGAGGTCGGCAAGAACCTGGCCGGCTACAAGGCGTACCCGCGGATCGTCGGCGAGACCGGCGGCAAGGACTTCATCGTCGCCCACCCGACCGCGGACCCGGCGAAGCTGAAGACCGCCCTCACCCGCGGCGCCTTCGAGTACCAGGGCCAGAAGTGCTCGGCCGCCTCCCGGGCGTACGTCCCGCGCTCGCTGTGGGACGGCGGGCTGAAGGAGGCGCTGGTCGCCGAGACCGAGAGCCTGGCCATGGGCGACGTCACCGACCTGGCGAACTTCATCGGCGCGGTCATCGACGACCGGGCGTTCGCGAAGAACAAGGCCGCCATCGACCGCGCCAAGGCCGACCCGGCGTGCGAGATCGTCGCGGGCGGCACGTACGACGACTCCGTCGGCTACTTCGTCCGCCCCACCGTCGTCGTCTGCTCGGACCCGGAGAACGAGGTCTTCACCGAGGAGTACTTCGGCCCGATCATCGCCGTGCATGTGTACGAGGACGACGCCTACGACACGATGCTGGACCAGATGGAGTCCGTCGCCGCGTACGCCCTGACCGGTGCCGTCCTCGCGCAGGACCGCGCCGTCATCGCCGACGCGACCCGGCGGCTGCGCTTCGCGGCCGGCAACTTCTACGTCAACGACCGGCCCACCGGCTCGATCGTCGGCCAGCAGCCCTTCGGCGGTGCCCGCGCCTCCGGCACCAACGACAAGGCGGGCTCGAAGTTCAACCTGCTGCGCTGGTCCTCGCCGCGCGCCATCAAGGAGACGATGGACGCTCCGACCGACTACCGCTACCCCCACATGGGCTGACGCCCCGAGGACCGCTCCGCGCGGTCCCCACCCACGCCGCCCCCGGTCGCCTCCCCCGTCGGCCGGGGGCGGTCCCATGCGCGCGGGCCGGTGCTGTGGTCGGATGGATCGCGTATGAAGAGGACGAGCTTCTTCGCCGCCGTCGTCGTGGCCGCCATCGGGTGCACCCTCGCCGCGACGCTGGTCTCGGGCGCGTGGTGGCCGGCCGCGGGCGTGCTCCTGGCGCTCACCGCGCTCGGGGTGTGGGACGTGCTCCAGCGCCGCCACTCGGTGCTGCGGAACTACCCGCTGGTGGGCCATCTGCGCTTCCTGCTGGAAAAGATCCGCCCCGAGCTCCAGCAGTACTTCATCGAGCGCAACTTCGACGGCCGCCCCTTCGACCGCAACGTGCGCAGCATCGTCTACGAGCGCGCCAAGGGCACCGACGCCGAGGAGCCCTTCGGCACGGAGCGTGACGTGGAGGCCCCCGGCTACCAGTTCCTCGTGCACTCCATGGCCCCGGTGCGGATGCCCACGACCCCGCCGCGGGTCCGCGTCGGCGGACCCGACTGCACCAGGCCGTACGACATGGCGCTGCTGAATGTCTCCGCGATGAGCTTCGGCGCGATCTCCTCCCACGCCATCCTCGCGCTCAACGGCGGCGCCGCCCGCGGCGGCTTCGCGCACGACACCGGCGAGGGCGGCATCTCCGAGTTCCATCTGCGGCCCGGCGGCGACCTGGTGTGGGAGCTGGGCACCGGCTACTTCGGCTGCCGTACCCCCGACGGCGACTTCGATCCCCGGCAGTTCGCCGACAAGGCCGCCGACGACCGGGTCAAGTGCGTGTCGCTGAAGCTGTCCCAGGGTGCCAAGCCCGGCATCGGCGGGCTGCTGCCCGGCGCCAAGGTCGACGCCGCGATCGCCCGTGCGCGCGGCGTGCCCCAGGGCAGGACCGTGGTCTCGCCGCCGTACCACCGGGTCTTCTCCACCCCGCGCGAGCTGGTGCGGTTCGTCGCCCGGATGCGGGAGCTGGCCGGCGGCAAGCCGACCGGGATCAAGCTGTGCGTGGGCTCGCGGGTGCAGCTTCTCGCGGTCTGCAAGGCGATGCTCGCCGAGGGCACCGCGCCCGACTTCATCCTGGTCGACGGCTCGGAAGGCGGTACGGGGGCGGCCCCGCTGGAGTTCGCCGACAACATCGGCGCCCCGCTCACCCAGGGGCTGGCGGCCGTCCACGGCGCCCTCATCGGCACCGGGCTGCGGGACCGTGTCCGCATCGGCGTCGCGGGCAAGGTCGCCACCGGGGCCGACATCGTCAAGCGGCTCGTCCAGGGCGCGGACTACACCAACTCGGCCCGCGCGATGATGTTCGCCCTCGGCTGTCTGCAGACGCAGCGCTGCCACACCAACACCTGTCCGGTCGGGGTGACCACGCAGGACCCGCGCCGGGTGCACGCGCTGGACGTGGCCGACAAGACCGTGCGCGTCGAGCGCTTCCAGCGCGCCACCGTGCAGAGCGCCCTGGAGATCATGTCGGCGATGGGCGTGGACGACCCGGCCCGGCTGCGCCGGCACCAACTGCGCGTCCGCATCGAGCCCCGCGCCGTCCGCCGCGACGACCGGCCCCTGCCGCCGCCGGCGCCCGGGCAGCTCCTGGCCGAGCCGCCGCGGGCCTGGGCGGCGGACTGGGCGGCGGCCGACCCGGACCGCTTCACGGTCTGACGGCGGCCTCCGCATGCCCTCCGGCGGCGGTCGGAGCCCTCCCCGCGTTACCGTCGTGACATGCGGATCCTCGCCGTGGTCTGGGACATCGACGACACGATCTTCGACCACTCCGGCGCCGAGCGGCGCGCCGCGCTGGAGTACCTGACCGACCGCGGCCTGCTGGGCCGGTACGCCTCGCCGGAGGCCGCCGCGGCGCACTGGCACGAGGTCTCCGAGGAGTACGTCGACCGCTACCTCGCCGGCGAGTTCACCTTCCTGGCCCAGCGCCGCGAGCGGGCCCGGGTGCTCGCCGGCCGGCCGCTGACCGATGCCGAGGCCGACGTCTGGATGGCCGGCTACCTGGCCGCGTACCGGCGGCACTGGCGGGTCTTCCCCGACGTCGTACCGGCGCTCGACGGCCTCACCCCGGCCCGCCGGCACGGCCTGCTGTCCAACAACAGCGCCCCGCACCAGGAGGAGAAGCTCCGCGCCATCGGCGTGCACGACCGCTTCGAGGCGCTGGTGTGCTCCGAGGAGATCGGCGTCGCCAAGCCCGCCGCCGGCGCCTTCCACGCCGCCTGCGCCGCCCTGGGGCTGCCGCCGGAGCGCGTCGCGTACGTCGGCGACCGGCCGGACACCGACGCGGCGGGCGCGGACGCGGCGGGGCTGACGGGGATCTGGCTGGACCGCGCGGGTGCGGGCGTCCGGGCGGCCGGGACGGCGGCCCCGGACGTGCGCCGCATCACCTCGCCCGCCCAGCTCGGGCCGCTGCTGGGCACCCTGGACTCGTCCAGATGACCGCAGGTCGGCGGGGGTGCCGTCTCAGATAGTAGGAAGCCCGAGTATATGGCGAGACAAGAACGCTTTGACGTCCTACTTTTAGAGGAGCCGAACGCTCGCCGAACAGCGACGGTGGTCGAGGTCTGGCGCCTCCACGCAGGTCACCCCTGCGGCGCCGCTCCCGCCCCAGCGGCGTCCCCCACGTCTTCCCCCCCGCGCCCAGAGGAGCTGCCCCATGGCTGCCACCACCACGGTCCGCCGCGCCCGCTACGCCGCCCGCACCGAGCAGAACCGGGACTCCGCGATCGCCCGGAAGAACGCCGCCGCCGCGCTGCAGCGGGCGTTCGACCGCCGCGACAACGGCGGCGCGACCGGCCACTGAGCCGCCGCCCCGCCACGCCCGTACCCGGCCCGCGCACGGCGGCCGCTCAGCGGCCCCGTACCAGCTCGAACCGGTCGATCCGCGTGCCGTCTTCGGCATACGCGGCGACCCGCAGCGCGGGCGAGGTGCCCGGCCGGGACTCCACCGCCAGGAACGAGTAGCCGGTGTAGCGCACCCGCGACCACTCCACGTCCTCCAGCGCCCTTTCGCCTCCGTGCGCCCAGGAGAAGGTGTGCACGACGTCGCGGTCGCGGCGCCGGCCCTCGTAGCTGTCCGGCGCGCTGAAGTCGTACAGCTTGCGCCCGCCGCCGCCCGCGGTCACGTAGACCGCGCCGTGCCGCTCGGTGTCCACCGAGCCGCCGACGGGCAGCGGGCGGGTCAGGGCCCCGGCGCGCAGCGCGTCGGTCCGCTCGTAGACGTGGTTGTGGCCGTTGACCACCAGATCGACGCGGTGGGTGTCGAACAGCGGCGTGAAGTGCTCCCGCACCCCGCCGTCCGAGGCGTGCGTGCTGGTGGAGTACGCGCAGTGGTGGAAGAAGACCACGAGGAAGTCGACGCCCGGCCTCTTCCGCAGCTCCGCGAGCCGCCGGTCCAGCCAGCGCGTCTGTGCGCCGCCGGTGAAGCCGAGGTTGGCCGGGATCTCGTACGACACGTCGTTGGCGTCCAGCGCCACGACGGCGACGTTGCCGTGGACGAAGGAGTACGAACCGGGTGCCTCCCGCGGGTCGAAGCCGTTGTCCGGCAGGCTCCAGCGGGCGCGCTGGCCGCCATAGCCGCCGGGGGAGTACCACGCCTCCATGTCGTGATTGCCCATCGCCGGCATCCACGGGACCCGCGAGGACACCGGGTCGATCTGCCGCAGGAAGCGGTCCCACACCCGGGCGTCGTAGTGGTCGCTCTCCAGCCCCTGTCCGGAGTCCTCGGCGTAGCAGATGTCGCCGGCGTGCAGGTGGAACGCCGGCGGGCCGCCGGGCAGCGCGCCGATGCGCCGGGTGATCGCGCGGGCGGCGCGGCCGGTGCCCTGGTCGCCGAAGGCGGTGAAGACGAAGCGCTCCGGCCCGGCGGGCGCGGTACGGAACTTCGCCAGGTGCGCCTCGGCGCCCGGCGAGGCGGCCGGGTCGAACTCCTCGTGGCCGAGCCCGTAGACGTACTCCGTCCCGGGCTCCAGCCCGTCGAGCGCGGCGTGCACGTAGTGCTGCTCCACCGCCGGAAGGCCGCTGAGCGCGGGGGTCTTCAGCGGCCGGATCTCTGCCTCGACGCGCTCGCCGAGGTCGCCGCGGTCCGTGCCGAAGCGGACGTACGGCCGGCGCACCGGCAGCGGGAGCTGCCAGCCGACGCGCATCTGGCTGCGCGGGTCGGCGCCGAACGCCAGATGCCGGCCGAACGCCGCGGGCGCCCCGGAGGGTGCGGGGCTGACGGAGTCGGCGGGGGAGTCGTCCGTACGCCCGGACCCCCCGCCCCCGCCGCCGTCGCCGCACCCGGCGAGCAGCAGCCCGCCGGCCAGCCCGCCCGCGCCGGTGACGACCCGGCGGCGGGAGAGCGCGCGCCGCAGGTACTCGTGCTGTTCGGCCATGCTCATGCTGCGGGCGAGCCGTGGGGGGATGCCGAAGCCGGGGGTGTCCATATGGCCGAGCATTCCCCCTCGGCCGCGGCGCACCGGAGAACCGCGGACGTCGGCGTGGTGAACGCCCGCGGTATGTCCACATCCCGGACGGCGGTGTCATCCCGCAAGACGAAGCGCGTAGGCTCCCCTTCATGTCTCGCAGCATTCGTCTCGCGTCCATTCCCGGCGACGGCATCGGCCCCGAGGTCGTGGCCCAGGGCCTGAAAGTGCTCTCCGCCGTCCTGCCGCAGGACGTGAAGCTGGAGACCGAGAGCTACGACCTGGGCGCCCGCCGCTGGCACGCCACCGGCGAGACCCTGCCGGACGCGGAGCTGACGGCCCTCAAGGACTACGACGCGATCCTGCTCGGCGCCATCGGCGACCCCTCGGTGCCGTCCGGCGTGCTGGAGCGCGGGCTGCTGCTGAAGCTGCGCTTCGCCTTCGACCACTACGTGAACCTGCGCCCGTCGAAGCTCTTCCCCGGCACCGACACCCCGCTCGCCGGCCGCCCCGCCATCGACTTCGTCGTCGTCCGCGAGGGCACCGAGGGCCCGTACACCGGCAACGGCGGCAGCCTGCGCACCGGCACCCCCGCCGAGGTCGCCACCGAGGTCAGCGTCAATACCGCGTACGGCGTGGAGCGCGTGGTCCGGGACGCGTACGAGCGCGCCCAGGCCCGCCCGCGCAAGAAGCTGACCCTCGTGCACAAGAACAACGTGCTCGTCTACGCCGGCCACCTGTGGAAGAACACCTTCGACCGGGTCGGCGCCGAGTACCCCGACGTCGCCACGGACTACCTGCACGTCGACGCCGCGACGATCTTCCTCACCACCCAGCCCGAGCGGTTCGACGTGATCGTCACCGACAACCTCTTCGGCGACATCCTCACCGACCTCGCCGCCGCCATCAGCGGCGGCATCGGCCTCGCCGCCTCCGGGAACATCAACCCGACCGGCGCCTTCCCGTCGATGTTCGAGCCGGTCCACGGCTCCGCGCCGGACATCGCCGGCACCGGCAAGGCCGACCCGACGGCCACGGTCCTGTCGGTCGCCCTGCTGCTGCGCCACCTCGGCTACGCCGCGCAGGCCACCCGTGTCGAGGAGGCCGTCGAGACCGACCTCGCCGCGCGGGGCACCGCCGTGCGCAGCACGGACGAGATCGGCGACGCGCTCGCCGCCCGAGTATCCGGCTGACCGCCGGGACCACACACGCTCGCCGCGGCCGGCCCGGCCGGTCAGGTTTGTCCGTACGGCCGACCGACGCTGCCCTCCGGGCGGCGTCGGGTGCGACGATGACCCTTCGGGCCGCGTACCACCGCCACGCTTGCCGCTGCCCACGCCCACGTCATAATCGACAGCGGGGCCGCGGCACGGGGTAATGCTCGGACGTCCTAGTACCTTCGGGTGCGAGGACCTCGGTACGGGACGCGGTCCGCCACCCACCGAACGGTGAAGGACACGAATCTCATGACCACGATCGAGCTCAAGCCGTCCGCGCACCCGCTGTCCGACGCGGAGCGCGAGGCGATCCTGACCAACCCCGGCTTCGGCAAGCACTTCACCGACCACATGGTCACGATCAAGTGGACCGAAGGCCGCGGCTGGCACGAGGCGCAGCTCCAGCCGTATGCGCCGCTCACCCTCGACCCGGCGACGATGGCGCTGCACTACGGGCAGTCCATCTTCGAGGGGCTGAAGGCCTACCGGCAGCCGGACGGCAGCGTCCGCACCTTCCGGCCGGACGCCAACGCGCGCCGCTTCCAGCTCTCCGCGCGCCGGCTGGCGATGCCGGAACTGCCCGTCGAGACCTTCGTGGCGGCCATCGACGCGCTGGTGCGCCAGGACAAGGCGTGGGTGCCGGGCACCGGCGAGGAGTCGCTCTACCTGCGCCCGTTCATGTTCGCCACCGAGGTCGGCCTCGGCGTGAACTCGCCGGCGCACGAGTACCTGTTCATGGTGCTGGCCTCGCCCGCCGGCGCGTATTTCACGGGCGGCATCAAGCCGGTGTCGGTCTGGCTCACCGAGGAGTACGTGCGCGCCGCGCCCGGCGGCACCGGCGAGGCCAAGTGCGCGGGCAACTATGCGGGCGCGATGGCCGCCACCCTCCAGGCCGTCCAGCAGGGCTGCGACCAGGTGGTGTGGCTGGACGCGGTGGAGCGCCGGTGGATCGAGGAAATGGGCGGGATGAACCTGTACTTCGTGCGGGGCGAGGGCCCCGGCGCGGAGGTGGTCACGCCCGAGCTGACCGGAACGCTGCTGCCGGGCATCACCCGCGACTCGCTGCTGACCATCGCCGCCGACCTCGGCTACCGGACCGGCGAGGTGCGGATCTCCAAGGAGGAGTGGCAGGCCGGCTGCCAGGACGGCACGATCTCGGAGACCTTCGCCTGCGGCACCGCGGCGGTCATCACCCCGGTGGGGCACGCCAAGTCGAGCACGGCCGAGTGGACGGTCGCCGACGGGGCGATGGGGCCGATCACGGCGCGGCTGCGCAAGGCGCTGGTCGACGTGCAGACGGGGCAGGCGCCGGACCCGCACGGCTGGATGCACGAGCTGGGCTGAGTACGCCGCGGGCTGAGGCACGCGCCGCGGCGTCGGGTGCCGCGGTGGGGCGGGTGCGTCAGTAGACGCTCACGCCGTACGCGCTGAGCGCCTCGGTGACCGGCTGGTGGATGGCGGAGCCGTTGGTGCCGCTGCAGCCCGAGCTGCCGGAGTGGATGCCGTACGCGACGGTGCCCGAGAAGTGGGCGCCGCCGCTGTCGCCGCCGGCGGAGCAGGCGGTGGTGCGGACCATGTTGTAGACGGGGCCTTCGCTGTAGTTGACGGTCACGTTCACCGCGGTCACGGTGCCGCTGGTGACCTGGGTGGTGGACCCGCTCTTCTGGATGGCCTGGCCGACGACGGCGTTGGCGGCGCTGGAGATGTCCCGGGTGCTGCCGTTGTAGAGGTTCACGGTGCCCGCGGGGGAGGAGCCGTCGGTGTAGCGGACGATGCCGTAGTCGTTGGTCGGGAAGCTGGTGCCGTAGCGGGTGCCGATCTGCGCGCCGCCGCTGGTGGCCGACCAGGAGGCGCCGGCGTTGGTGCAGTGGCCGGCGGTGACGAAGTAGCGGCCGTTGCTGTTCGACACGTTGAACGCCGCGGAGCAGCGGTAGCCGCCGCCGTAGATCGCGTCGCCGCCGAGGACCTCCTTCTTGAACGCCCCGGGTACCCGTTCCACCCGGGCCGCGCCGTCGAGGCTCTTCGCGACCCGCTGCAGCTTCGCGTACTCGGCGGCGGAGACGGTGGAGTCGGCCTGCACGGCTATCTGGTTGGTGGCCGGATCGACACCCCAGGAGGTGCCGGTGATCTTCGCGCGGTCCTCGAATGCGCCCATCGCGGAGCGCAGTTCGGCGGCGCTGTGCTCGACCAGCTCGGCGCGGGCGCCGGCGGCGCGGGCCTCGGCGGCGGCGGCCTTGTCGGTGACGGTCACGACCAGGTCGCCGGTCTCGGCGTCCAGGTACGTACCGGCGCTGTCGGAGCCGAGGGCGCGGGTGACGCCGGCGTCGAGCGCGAGGGTCGCGGCGTCGGCCTGCACCCCCTGCTCGGGACGGTCGGCCGGCGGGGAGGCCGCGGCGGCCGTGGAGCCGAGGGCGGCGGTGCCGAGGAGGAGAAGGGCGGCGAGGGTGCCGCCCAGACGCGCGGACATCTGGGGTCTCATGCGGTGGTTCTCCTTTGTGTGAACCATGTGGGGGTTGTGTGGGAGGTGCCGTACCGACTGGCCTGGACCAAATTGGCACGCGCATGTCATCCACACAAGACCGCAAATGCGCCCTGACCTCCGCGTACGAATCGTGGGCCCTCTGCCCGTATCGTGAGACGGGGCTCCAGTCCCGGCGGAGTGTGTGCCAGACTGCCCGACGTGACCCCGTTTGCCGTCATGATTATTGGCAACAGGCGCGCCGGTCCGCGCTGACCCGTACCGCGATCCGCATGCGGTGCTGGCTCACCGCGTCCCAGACCCGCGCGCAGACCTCTCGCGACCCGCGAGGGGTCTTTTCCATTTCCGGGACCGGAGAGCACACCATCCCGACAGGAGCACTTCGATGAGCACAGAGCCTGCCGCCCCCGAGGCCCCCGACGACGCGTTCCACGTCTTCGACACCACGCTGCGCGACGGCGCGCAGCGCGAGGGCATCAGCCTGACCGTCGCGGACAAGCTGGCCATCGCCCGGCACCTCGACGACTTCGGCGTGGGCTTCATCGAGGGCGGCTGGCCCGGCGCGGTGCCCCGGGACACGGAGTTCTTCCGCCGCGCCGGCGACGAGATCGACTTCCGGCACGCCCAGCTCGTCGCCTTCGGCGCCACCCGCAAGGCGGGCGTACGGGTCGAGGACGACCCCCAGGTCCTCGCCCTGCTGGAGTCGAAGGCCCCCGTCGTCACCCTGGTCGCCAAGTCGCACGACCGGCACGTGGAGCTGGCGCTGCGCACCACGCTCGCCGAGAACCTGGCGATGGTCCGCGACACGGTCGCGTTCCTGCGCGAGCACGGCCGCCGGGTCTTCGTCGACTGCGAGCACTTCTTCGACGGCCACCGCGCGAACGCCGCGTACGCCAAGCAGGTCGTCGCGGCCGCGCACGAGGCCGGCGCCGAGGTCGTCGTGCTCTGCGACACCAACGGCGGCATGCTTCCCGGCCAGGTGCGCGAGACCGTCGCCGAGGTACTGGCCGCCACCGGCGCGCGGCTGGGCATGCACGCCCAGGACGACTCCGGCTGCGCCGTGGCCAACACCCTGGCCGCCGTCGACGGCGGCGCCACCCACGTGCAGTGCACCGCCAACGGCTACGGCGAGCGCGTCGGCAACGCCAACCTCTTCCCGGTGGTGGCCGCGCTGGAGCTGAAGTACGACATGCGGGTGCTGCCCGCGGGCAAGCTGGCGGAGATGACCCGGATCTCCCACGCCGTCGCCGAGGTCGTCAACATCGCACCCGCCACCCACCAGCCGTACGTGGGCGTCTCGGCCTTCGCCCACAAGGCCGGCCTGCACGCCTCCGCGATCAAGGTCGATCCCGACCTCTACCAGCACATCGACCCCGAGCTGGTCGGCAACCGGCTGCGCATGCTGGTCTCCGACATGGCAGGACGCGCGTCCATCGAGCTGAAGGGCAAGGACCTCGGCCTCGACCTCGGCGACGACCGCGAGCTGCTGGGCCGGGTGGTGGAGCGGGTCAAGGAGAACGAGCTCCGCGGGCTGACGTACGAGGCCGCCGACGCCTCCTTCGAGCTGCTGCTCCGCGAGGAGCTGCAACTGCGCGAGTCCGGCCGGACGCGGCGCTACTTCCGTACCGAGTCCTGGCGGGCCATCGTCGAGGACCGGCCCGACGGCACCCACGCCAACGAGGCCACGGTCAAGCTGTGGGCGAAGGGCGAGCGGGCCGTCGTCACGGCCGAGGGCAAAGGCCCGGTCCATGCGCTGGACCGGGCCCTGCGGGTGGCGCTGGAGCGGATCTACCCCCAGCTCGCCGACTTCGAGCTCATCGACTACAAGGTGCGGATCCTGGAGGGGACCCACGGCACGGCGTCGACAACGCGGGTGCTCATCACCACCGGCGACGGCCGCGGCGAGTGGGACACCGTCGGGGTCGCGGACAACGTCATCGCGGCGTCGTGGCAGGCGCTGGACGATGCGTACGCCTACGGTCTGCTACGGGCCGGGGTCGTGCCGCAGGAGTAGCGCCGGGTGCCGGGGAGGCGCCGGAAGCCGCACCGGCACCCGCCGCACCGGCACCCGCCGCACCGGCACCCGCCGCACCGGCACCCGCCGTACCGCCGCCCGGCTGCCGCGGGCCGCCGGTCGTCCGGGGCCGCAGCACCGCGACCGTCAGCACCGCCGACGCGGCGACCAGCACCGCCCCGATGCCGAACGCGAGCTGGAAGCCGCCCGTCAGCGCAGCGTCCCGGCCGTCCCCGGCCGCGGCCAGCGACTCCGTACGCCCGGCCGCCAGCGTGGTCAGCACCGCGACACCCAGCGCGCCGCCGATCTGCTGCCCGGTGTTGAACAGCCCCGACACCACCCCGGCGTCGTCCGCCCGCGCCCCGGACATGCCCAGCGCGGTCATCGCCGGCAGCACCAGCCCGCCGCCGCTGAGCAGCAGCATCGTCGGCAGCAGGTGGGCCGCATAGCTGACCTCGGCCGGGTCCCGCGGAAGGCGGACGAGCAGCGCCAGGCCGACCGCGAGGAGCACCAGCCCGGCCAGCAGCACCGACCGCTCACCGAACCGCGCCACCAGCCGGGCGGAGACGAGCAGCGAGGTGACGCCGATGGTGAGGGCGGCCGGCAGCATCGCGAGACCGGTCTCGGCGGCCCCGTAGCCCAGCACCTGCTGCATGTAGAGCGCCACGATGATCTGGAAGGCGAAGATCCCCGAGATCACGAGCAGTTGGACGGCGTTGGCGCCGGCGACGGTCCGCGAGCGGAAGACGCGCAGCGGCAGCAGCGGCGCGGTGGCCCGGGCCTGGCGGAGTACGAAGCCGGCGAGCAGGGCGGCGGCGAGCGCGGCGGAGCCGAGGGTGCGGCCGGAGGACCAGCCGTGGCTCTCGGTCTCGACGATGGTGTAGACGCCGAGCATCAGCCCCGAGGTGACCAGCAGCGCGCCGGCGACGTCGGCGCCCGCGGCCAGACCGACGCCGCGGTCACCGGGCAGCACGCGCAGCGCCAGCGCGGCGGTGGCCAGCCCGATGGGCACGTTGATGAAGAAGATCCAGTGCCAGCTCAGCGCGTCGGTGAGCAGGCCGCCGAGCACCTGGCCCAGCGAGGCGCCGATCGCGCCGGTGAACGCGAAGGCGCCGATGGCCTTCGCCCGCTCCTTCGCGTCGGTGAAGAGCGTGACGATCATGCCGAGCCCGACGGCCGAGGCCAGCGCTCCGCCGACGCCCTGCACGAAGCGGGCGGCGATCAGCGTCCAGGGCTCGGTGGCCACGCCGCACAGCAGTGAGGCGGCGGTGAAGAGCGCGATGCCGGCGACGAACACCCGCTTGCGGCCGAGCAGGTCACCGAGGCGGCCGGCGAGGAGGAGCAGCCCGCCGAAGGCGATCATGTAGGCGTTGACCGTCCAGGTCAGGTCGGCGGGGGAGAACCCGAGGTCCTGCTGGATGGCGGGCAGGGCGACGGTGACGATGCTGCCGTCGAGCACGATCATCAGCGCGCCGGTGCAAAGGATCGCGAGTGCGAACCAGCGGGATCGGTCTGACGGTGCGGCGGTGGCGTTCATGCGGCCTCTCCTGATGCGTTGGGCAACAGGAGAGACCGTAGCAGATAGTTTTCTACGGGACTATCTCTTATTCGGTTTTCTTGTACGGACCTTCTTGTCGGCTACCGCCGGGCCTGCCGCGCACGGCGGACCGGCTGGTCGGACGGGACGGGCTCGGCGAGCGGCCCTTCCGTCAGGCCCTCCAGGGCGGCGACGAAGATGTCCCGCTGGGCGTCCGGCAGGGCGTCGAGCACGTCCCGGTGCACCCGGTCGACGACCTCCTGGCCCCGCGCGGCGATCTCCGCGCCGGCCTCGGTGACGTGGATGATGCGGGCCCGGCGGTCCGTGCTCGACGGCCGCCGCTCGGCGTACCCGGCCTTCTCCAGGCCGTCCACGGTCACGACCATCGTCGTCTTGTCCATGCGCGACAGCTCGGCGAGCTGGCCCTGGGTGCGTTCGGCTCCCAGCGCGTGGACGAGCACACACTGCTCGCGCTGGAGCAGGCCGACCTCGGTCAGCGCGGCGGACAGCCGGGTGTTGAGCACGTGCGCGGTGTGCATGAGGATGCCGGTGACGTCCGGCACGGTACGGGCGGGCGCGCGGGATGCGGGGATGGTGGGCATGGCCCCAGGCTAACAAGAATGTCTGCTACGGAACCTTCTCGTGTGTCAACGATCTGTCCAACTGCTTGTCGGAGCCCTACAGCCCCGATCGACGTGTCGTTGGCCGATCTCTGGCCCCGTCACCTGCACGTAGTGCCGGGTGCTCATGATTTCCCGGCCGACGTTGTAGGGAAATGACATAAGGTTCGATGCCCAAGTACCCGTACCGTCGTTTCATGACCACAGTGGACTACGCCCCCTCCGACGCGGCAGCGGCGGCAGGCGCCGTCGAGAACGAGGCCCGGGGGCGGGCGGCCGAACTGCGCCGCATTCGCGAGCAGGCTCATGCGGGGCCGAGTGAGCGGGCGACCGCGGCGCAGAAGGCGAAGGGGAAGCTCACTGCCCGGGAGCGGATCGACCTGCTGCTGGATGAGGGGTCGTTCAATGAGGTGGAGCCGTTGCGGCGGCATCGTGCCTCGGGTTTCGGGCTGGAGGCGAAGAGGCCGTACACGGATGGTGTGATCACGGGTTGGGGGACGGTGCACGGGCGGACGGTGTTCGTCTATGCGCATGATTTCCGGAT
>NZ_JBDPMI010000030.1:0-102703 GCF_039871555.1 Streptomyces sp. B5E4 | reverse complement strand
TCGCTACTGCTGTGTCACTACATCAAACACTTGGCATCGATTACTTGGCACACTGTTGAGTTCTCAAAGAACGGACACTTCCTTCAAAACCCTTCCGGGCCTCTCCGGGCGTTTCCCTTCGGTGTTCTGAACCTTACCAGACCTTTTTCGGTGCGAATTCCCGCTCCGGATCGGGTAGTTCAGAGAGTGCTCTGCTTCGGAGTCATCGTGCCCTCCTGCCCGAGCGACGTGAACAGTACCAGGTCAACCGCGGGCGATGCGAATCGCCCTCACGCGTCCAGGGAGTTGGGCGGAGTGTCGAGTTCTTCGAGTTCGACACCGGGGGCCGCCAGGACCACGTCGCCGGCGATGTGGACCTCACTTTGCTCGCCCGTCTCCAGGTCGCTGACCTGGTAGTTCACCACGCGTAGCCGGCCTGTGTCGGCCTCGTGGGTGTCCTCTCCGGTGCGCGTCCATGCCTGGTCCAGCGTGCGCGGGGCGAGGACCGGATGGGTGAGGGCGACGAGGCGGAGGCGCTGGGGGGCCGGTGTGGAGGGCGGGCCGAGGAGGCGGGTGGTGGCGATGAGGAAGGCCGGGGACGTGCCCGTGAAGCCCTGTGCGCGGGCGTTGCCCTCGCGGGCCTCCGCTCCCGTGGGGTCGGAGCGGACCCAGGTGATGCCGTTCAGGGCGGCGCCGCGGACCTGCCAGCCGGCGGCGTGGAGTTCGAGGCGGACGGGGCGGCCGAGGTGGTCGATCGTGAGGTCGACGGAGCCGGTGGCCGTGCCGTCGGGGGCGGTGGTCCGGGCCGTGTAGCGCCAGCCGGACGCTCCGGGGGCGCAGTGGAAGTGTTCGTCGCCCAGCGGGGTGCCGTCGTACGGGTCGTGGAGGGAATAGCGTCCGCGCGGCATGTCCGGCACCCTACGCGGGCCTGCCGTCCCCGGACGCGCGGCCGCCCGCCCGGGGGTTCCGGGCGGGCGGCCGCGGTGGTGCGGGGCTCAGTACCGGTAGTGGTCCGGCTTGTACGGGCCCTCGACCTGCACGCCGATGTACGACGCCTGTTCCGGCCGGAGTTCGGTGAGCCGGACGCCCAGGGCGTCGAGGTGGAGGCGGGCGACCTTCTCGTCGAGGTGCTTGGGCAGCACGTAGACGCCGGTCGGGTACTCGGAGGTCTTCGTGAACAGCTCGATCTGGGCGATCGTCTGGTTCGCGAAGGAGTTGGACATGACGAACGACGGGTGGCCCGTCGCGTTGCCGAGGTTCAGCAGGCGGCCCTCGGACAGGACGATGAGGACCCTGCCGTCGGGGAAGGTCCAGGTGTGCACCTGCGGCTTGACCTCGTCCTTGACCACGCCGGGCAGCTCGGCGAGGCCGGCCATGTCGATCTCGTTGTCGAAGTGGCCGATGTTGCCGACGATCGCCTGGTGCTTCATCCGCCGCATGTGCTCGGCGAGGATGATGTCCTTGTTGCCGGTGGCGGTGACGAAGATGTCGGCGGTCTCGACGACGTCCTCCAGCCGCGCCACCTGGAAGCCGTCCATGGCCGCCTGGAGGGCGCAGATCGGGTCGATCTCGGTGATGATGACCCGGGCGCCCTGGCCGCGCAGGGACTCGGCGCAGCCCTTGCCGACGTCGCCGTAGCCGCAGATGACCGCGGTCTTGCCGCCGATGAGGACGTCGGTGGCGCGGTTGATGCCGTCGACGAGGGAGTGGCGGCAGCCGTACTTGTTGTCGAACTTCGACTTGGTCACCGAGTCGTTGACGTTGATGGCCGGGAAGAGCAGCGTGCCGGCCTGGTGCATCTCGTAGAGCCGGTGGACGCCGGTGGTGGTCTCCTCGGTGACGCCGCGGATCTCGGAGGAGAGCTGGGTCCACTTCTGCGGCGTCTCGGCCACGGTGCGGGTGAGGAGCTGGAGGATGACGCGCTCTTCGTCGCTCTCCGCGGTGTCGGGCGAGGGGACCTTGCCGTCCTTCTCGAACTCGACGCCCTTGTGGACGAGGAGCGTGGCGTCGCCGCCGTCGTCGAGGATCATGTTCGGACCGCCGGTGTCGGTGCCGGGCCAGGTCAGCGCCTGCTCCGTGCACCACCAGTACTCCTCCAGCGTCTCGCCCTTCCAGGCGAAGACCGGGACGCCGCGGGGGTCGTCCGGGGTGCCGTCGGGGCCGACGGCGACGGCCGCGGCGGCGTGGTCCTGGGTGGAGAAGATGTTGCACGAGGCCCAGCGGACCTCGGCGCCGAGGGCGGTCAGGGTCTCGATGAGGACCGCGGTCTGCACGGTCATGTGGAGCGAGCCGGTGACGCGGGCGCCGGCGAGCGGCTGGGCCTCGGCGTACTCCCTGCGGATGGACATGAGGCCGGGCATCTCGTGCTCGGCGAGCTGGATCTCCTTGCGGCCGAAGACGGCCAGGGACAGGTCGGCGACCTTGAAGTCCGGGCTCGTGGCGGTGGTCGTGGAAGTCACGTCGCAACTCCTTGAGGGTGGTCGGATTCCCTGAGCGCAGACAGGACGTGCGCGCGGCGCGCGTGTGCACGCACGCGTACGGACACACCGGTCCCTCTGCGGCTCAGTCCGCCGGAGGCCCTCTCTCCCCCTCGGCCGGCCCGCTGGCGGGCCACCCGATCGCCATCAGCAGCGACGTCTGGCTCTGCCCCACGAATCTACCGCAGGCCACCCTCGCCGCGGGGGCATGTGGGCAACCGGAACTGGCCATCCCGCGGAGCGGACGGTCGGTGAGACGGCCGGGGCGGGGCGGAGCGCGGACGGTCGGCCGGCGGCCCCTTCCCGCCGGCCCCGGGCCTCGTTACTTGCCGGCCTTCGCGCGGGCGATGTCCGGCTCCAGGTAGATCATCCTCGCCACCGGCACCGCCTCGCGTACCCGCGACTCCGCAGCGTCGATGGCGCGCGCCACCTCGCCCGCCGTGTCGTCGTGCTGCACCGCGATCTTCGCGGCGACCAGCAGCTCGTCCGGGCCGAGGTAGAGGGTCTTGAGGTGGATGACCTGGGTGACGGCGTCGCCGTCGACCAGCGCGGTGCTGATGGCCTCGACGTCGGCTTCGCTGGCGCCCTCGCCGAGGAGGAGGCTCTTGGTCTCGATGGCGAGTATGACGGCGATGATCAGCAGCAGGACGCCGATGGACACCGTGCCGACGCCGTCCCAGACGCCGTCACCGGTGGCGAGGGCGACGCCGACGCCGAGGAGCGCCAGGATCAGGCCGACGAGCGCGCCGAGGTCCTCCAGCAGCACCACGGGCAGCTCGGGGGCCTTGGCGCGGCGGATGAACTGCCACCAGCCCTGGCTGCCCCGTACCTCGTTGGACTCCTTGATCGCGGTGCGGAAGGAGAGGGTCTCCGCGATGATCGCGAAGACGAGGACGCCCACCGGCCAGTACCAGTGGTCGATCTCGTGCGGGTCCTGGATCTTGTGATAGCCCTCGTAGATCGCGAAGAGGCCGCCGACCGTGAAGAGGACGATGGAGACGAGGAACGCGTAGACGTACCTCTCTCGGCCGTAGCCGAAGGGGTGTTCCTTCGTGGCCGCGCGCTTGGCGCGCTTGCCGCCGAGGAGGAGCAGCGCCTGGTTGCCGGAGTCGGCCAGGGAGTGCACGGCCTCGGCGAGCATGGAGGACGAGCCGCTGAAGGCCCATGCCACGAACTTCGCGACCGCGATCGACAAGTTGGCGCCGAGCGCCGCGAGGATCGCCTTCGTACCGCCGCCTGCAGCCATGTGCCGCCGGTTCCCTTCCGTCTGCTTCCGCGGGGCGCGGCGGGAGGCCGCACCCTTCACGGCGGCACATTCTGTCAGCACCGCGGCCGGTGGGCGCAAGCCCTGCCGGCCGCGGCTGTGGACAACCTGCGGCGGGGCGCGGAGATCCGGGTCGGTGGCGGTCAGTTGGCCGTCGTGGCGCGGAAGAGCGTGCCGGAGCCGGTGGCGTGCAGTGTGCCGTCGGCGGCCGGGACGAAGGCCGACTCGCCGCGGTGCAGGGCCAGGTGCCGGCCGGCGGCGTTGGTCAGCTCGGCGCTGCCGTCGGTGCACAGCAGGATCTGCGGGCCGCCGGCCTCCTCCGGGGGGACGGTGACGGGGCCGTCGTCGAGGTCGTGGCGGTGGAGACGGAAGTCGTCGACGGGGACGGCGTAGCGGCCGTCGGGTCCGGCCCGGAGCACCTCGGGGACGCCGGGGGTGAACGAGACGATCTTCAGCAGCTCCGGCACGTCCACGTGCTTGGGGGTGAGGCCGCAGCGCAGCACGTTGTCGGAGTTGGCCATGATCTCGACGCCGACGCCGTCGAGGTAGGCGTGCGGGACGCCGGCGCCGAGGAAGAGCGCCTCACCGGGCTGCAGTCTGATGACGTTGAGCAGAAAGGCGGCGATGACGCCGGGGTCGCCGGGCCAGGAGCGGGCCAGGGCGCCGTAGGCGGCGTAGTCGGCGGCGTACGGGCTGTCGGTGGTACCCAGCTTCTCCGCCGCCCGGCCCGCTGCCGCGACGGTGGACGCCAGCTCCTCGCGGTCGGCGCGCAGCACGCCGGCGAACACCTCGCGCAGCGCGTCCTCCTCGGGCTGTGCACGCAGGGCGTCGGCGTACGGCTTGAGGCCGTCGACGCCGAGGCCGTCGAGCAGGTCGGCGGCGTCGGCGGGCGGGCGGAAGCCGCACAGGCCCTCGAAGAGGGTGAGGGCGCAGATCAGCTCGGGCTTGTGGTTGGCGTCCTTGTAGTTGCGCTCGGGGGCGGTGGCGGGGACGCCGCGTTCCTCCTCGTCGAGGTAGCCGACGCGGGCCTGGGCGAGGTCGGGGTGGACCTGCAGGGACAGCGGGGCGGCGGCGGCGAGCACCTTGAGGAGGAACGGCAGCCGGGGCCCGAAGCGCGCCACCGTCGCCGGGCCGAGCTCGCCGTCGGGGTCGCCGTCGATCACCTGGTCCAGGGGGACGGGTCCGGCGCCGCGGTCGAGGCGGGAGGGCGCGCCGGGGTGGGCACCCATCCACAGCTCGGCCTGCGGCTCGTCGGTCGGGTCGGTGCCGAGCAGCTCGGGGATGGCGGTGCGGGAGCCCCAGGCGTACGGGCGGACGGTGTTGTTCAGGCGATCCATAGGGCCATCTTCATACGGGTCAGGCGGAACCTGCAGCCAGGGCGAGGTAAACGGCGGTGAAATCGGCGGTGGCGATCAGCTCGCCGGCGGCCTCCAGGAGATCGCCGTCGGACGGTTCCAGCTCGCTGACGGGGGTGCCCTGGGCGGAGGCCAGCTCGCGGGCCGCGGGGGCCGCCTCGCGGGGGGTGCGGGCGGTGTCGGCGGACTCCTCGTGCAGCAGGACGATGCGGGCGCGCAGCGCGGCGGGCTCCTCGACGCGGTCGCGGAAGATGTCGTCGGGGTCGGCGCCGGAGGTGAAGGCCCCGGACAGCAGCATGCTGTGGGCGGCGAGGGCGTCGGGCAGTGTCGCGGGCAGCGCGGGGCGGCCGGCGACGGCGGCCAGTTGGCGGGCGAAGTACCGCGCGGCGACGCCCGCGACGGCGCCCTCGCTCCACAGCAGCGGCAGCGACTCGGCCAGCTCGGCGGCGAGCGTCTTGGCGGGGTTCGCGTACGTCTCGATGGCGGGGCCGCAGCGCTCGGCGACGATGTCGAGGCGGTCGGCGACCCGGGAGAGCGCGTCGTCGGGGGCGTCGATCAGATCGATGCGGTCGGCGAGCGCGAGCAGCGGGGTGAGCAGCGGCCACAGGCCGCCGGTCTCGATCTGCTCGCCGGGGGCGCGCAGCAGCGGCATCGCGAGGCCGCGGGAGGTGGCTATCTCGGTGACGGCGGAGGTGCGGGGGGCGACGGCGGCGACGGTGCAGCCGCGCCGGTACGCCTGCTCGACGAGCGCGGTCAGACCCGGCTCGCGGCCGTAGTCGGTGGCGATGAGCAGCAGGTCGTACGGGCCGGCCCAGCCGGGCAGCGTCCAGTTCAGGGCGCTGGGCTCGGGGCGGGCACCGGTGGGGCGCAGGGCGGTGACGGGGCAGGCGCCGGCGGTCAGCGCGCGCAGCAGGTCGGCGGTGGTCTGCGCGACGGGGCCCGGGGCGGCGACGAGCAGCGCGCGGGGGCGGCCGTCGGGCTGGACCCGGGCGAGGTCGGACTCGGCGGCCTGGCGGGCGGCGATACGCATCTGGGCGCCGGCCTGCGCGACGCTGCGCAGCAGGCCGCGGGCATCGGCGCGGGCGAGTTGGTCGGGGTCGTCGAGCAGCGACTCGTCGAGCATGGCGGCGGGGGCCTAGGCGTGGCGGTGGGCTTCGTCCACGAGCAGGACGGGGATGTCGTCCCGTACCGGATAGGCGAGGCCGCAGGTGGCGGAGGTGCACTGCAGCTCGGGCTCGCCGGGGGCGTCGGAGGCGCCGTCGACCGCCGCGCCGTCCTTGCTCTCGCGCAGCGGGGCGTGGCACGCCGGGCAGGCGAGGATCTCCAGGAGGCTGGCGTCGACCGGCATGTGCGTCCCCTTCGGCTGGCTGCGGCGGTGCTGGGCTCGGCTGTGCGTACGAGCGGCAGGCGCCAGCCTACCGCCGGGCGTACGGGCCCGCCTGCGCGCGGGCGGAACCGGTGGCCGGGCGCCGGGGCGGCCGGTGTACGGGCTGGGGGTAAGGGCCGTACGCCCGGGGGCGCTGCCCCCTACCCCCCGCCCTCTGCGGTGGGCGGTGCCTCAGCCCCGTACCAGCGCCAGCGCCTCGTCCCGTACTCGCGTCATCGTCTCCGCGTCGTCCGCCTCCACGTTCAGCCGCACCAGCGGCTCCGTGTTGGACGCCCGCAGGTTGAACCACCAGCCGTCGCCGGTGACCGTCAGCCCGTCCAGCTCGTCGATCGTGACGCCGTCCTGCCCCGCGTACGCGGCCCTGACCGCCGCGAGCCGGCCGTCCTGGTCGTCGACGGTGCTGTTGATCTCGCCGGAGGCCGCGTACCGGTCGTAGGCGGCGACGAGCTGCGACAGCGGGCCGTCCTGGCCGCCGAGCGCGGCGAGGACGTGCAGCGCGGCGAGCATGCCGGTGTCGGCGTTCCAGAAGTCGCGGAAGTAGTAGTGCGCGGAGTGCTCGCCGCCGAAGATGGCGCCGGTCTTGGCCATCTCCTCCTTGATGAAGGAGTGGCCGACGCGGGTGCGCACGGGCGTGCCGCCGTGCTCCTTGACGACCTCGGGCACGGACCAGGAGGTGATGAGGTTGTGGATGATCGTGCCGCCGCCGTTGCGCTCCAGTTCGCGCGCGGCGACCAGGGCGGTGATCGCGGACGGCGCGACCGGGTCGCCCTTCTCGTCAACGACGAAGCAGCGGTCGGCGTCGCCGTCGAAGGCGAGGCCGGCGTCGGCGCCGGTCCTGCGGACCTCGGCCTGCAGATCGACGATGTTCTTCGGATCGAGCGGGTTGGCCTCGTGGTTGGGGAAGGTGCCGTCCAGCTCGAAGTACATGGGGACGACGTCGACGGGCAGTCCCTCGAAGACGCTGGGCACGGTGTGGCCCGCCATGCCGTTGCCCGCGTCGACGACGACCTTCAGCGGCCGGACGGCGCTGAGGTCGACCAGGGAGCGCAGATGGGCGGCGTAGTCGGCGAGGAGGTCGGTCTCCGTGACGCTGCCGGGCTTCGCGACCGGCGCGGGCGGCCCTTCGGCCTGCCACTGCTCGACTTTGGCGCGGATCTCGGCGAGCCCGGTGTCCTGGCCGACGGGGGCGGCGGCGGCGCGGCACATCTTGATGCCGTTGTACCGCGCGGGGTTGTGGCTGGCGGTGAACATGGCGCCGGGCAGGCCGAGATGGCCGCTGGCGAAGTAGAGCTGGTCGGTCGAGCACAGGCCGATGAGGACGGCGTCCGCGCCGCGGGCGACGGCGCCGCGGGCGAAGGCGGCGGCCAGCGCGGGCGACGAGGGCCGCATGTCATGGCCGACGACGATCTTGTCGGCGCCGGTGGTTTCGGTGAAGGCGGCGCCGAAGAGCTCGACGAGCGGCTCGTCGAGCTGCTCGGGGAAGACGCCGCGCACGTCGTACGCCTTCACGATCGTCGAGAGATCGGTCACGGTTTACCGCCCTTCGCACGCTGCTGAGGCTTGCACAGTACGCGATGGGGCGGACACGCGCCGTCCGGGGCCGGGCCGGTGGGGGGGCTCTGGGCGAGGACGCCGGCGGGCTGCCGGGGTGGGCGGCGGTCAGCCTTCCGGGGAGCGGAGCACCCGCAGGTGGGCGCGGCGCGCGACCTCCATGGGGTCCGCGTCCCGGCCGCCCGGGGCCACCGCGCGCGGGGCGGCCATCCGGTCACTGCCCGGCGCCGCGCGGGGCGGGCGGGCCGCTTCGCGTACGGCGTTGGCCAGGGCCTCCAGGTCGTCGCTGCTGGGCCGCGCGGGTCCCGAGGGGAGCGCGAGCCGGACGACCTCCCAGCCGCGCGGGGCGGTGAGCCGCTCGGAGTGCTCCGTGCACAGGTCGTAACAGTGCGGCTCGGCGTACGTCGCGAGGGGGCCGAGGACGGCGGTGGAGTCGGCGTAGACGTAGGTGAGCGTCGCGACGGCGGCTCGGCCGCATGCGGTGCGCGAACAGCGACGTACAGGGCTCACGACGTTGGACGGTACCGCACTCCTGAGCGGGCCGCGACGACTCACCCTCGCCTCACCCACCCGTGTCGCCCGCCGTCCGGCGCGAAGCCGGTGGCCCATGGCCGAGTTGACCTGCGACGTCGGTCACATCCGCGGGGGATACGACGTTGCAAGTGATCAACCCTGGCTGCAAATCATGTCAATCCAACCGGTTTCGGCGGACTTCGTCCTGTTCATCTGCGAGCCGATTCCTGCGCCGACCGTTCACTTCGCGACATTCCCGGGGTTGCCCCTGGATGGTCTGCGGCGGGCCCGGCGCGGGCTACGCTCATCGGTGATGGAGCACACAGATCGACCGGCGCCGCCCCCAGGGCCCCCGCCGCGCCCGCGCGGCCGCACCCGCGACCGCCACGGCCGCGGCATGCGGGGCCCCGTGGCGCCGCCGCAGGTGCCGCTGGCGGTCAGCCGCTCGGACGCCTTCGTCGACCTGGTGCACGAGTCCGCCACCCGGCTCGAACGCCGCTGGCCCCAGCTCGCCGGCGTCGAGTTCGCCGTCCTCGACGTCCCCGGCGGCGGCAGCGGCGGCCCGGCCGGCTGGGAGGACGACGGCGGGGTGCCGCTCGGCCGCCTCGTCACAGGCGGCGGCGGCCCGGACCGCATCGTCGTCTACCGCCGCCCCGTCGAGATCCGTACGAAGAACCGCGACGAGCGCGCGCTGCTCGTCCACGAGGTGATCGTCGAGCAGGTCGCCGAACTCCTCGGCGTCGCCCCGGAGTCGGTGGATCCGCACTACGGCCAGGACTGACGGCGGCACCGTACGTCAGTCCGTGAGGACGCCCAGGTCCTGCTCGGCGCCCGGGACTTCGACCATGCCCTTGTCGTCGGGGAGGGTCTGGATCGTGAACATCGGGATGCCGTCCTCCTTCGTCTCCAGCGTGCGCGAGGCGTAGAGCTCGCCGCCCGAGACGCGTTCGACGGTGAGCGCGAAGGTGCCCTTGGTCCCGGACGTCTTCGGGGGCTCGACGGTGAGGGTGGTGCGGGGCTTGACCGTGTACGTCTCCTCCGCGGGTTCCCCGCCCTCGCTGCCCGGCGACGCGGTTACCTTGACCTCGACGGCCTTGCCGGGCGCGGTGAGGGACAGGCTCGCGGCCTTCGGCCAGTTCCCGGAGGCGGTGGTGCGCTCCTCGACCGGCGTCGCGGAGGGGATGAACGCCATCTCCTGCTCGGTGTTCTTGCCGCGCGTCACGCGCAGGGCGGCGACGATGGGTGCCGTACTGCCGTCCTCCGGCTCCAGGATCAGCGAACCCACCTCGCCCTGGGTGAGTTTCTGCATGTCGATCGCCGTCGTCATGCCGCTCTTGGCGTGCACCGACTCGTACCCGGCCGGGGTGATCGAGCCGTTGGGTCCCGCGAGCTTCACGGCGAGGTCGGCGTCGTCCTCGCCCGGGACGTAGAGGACGAGGCGCACGGAGGTGGCGTCGCCGGGGATGCCGGGCAGGACCGCGCCGGGCGCGGGTTCGGAGACGGGCTGGAGCCAGTCGCCGCCGACCTGCTCGTCGGCGGCGTGCACGGCGGCGCCGACACGGCCGGCGCGTACGGCGACGTGCACCGCGACGTTGATCGACGGCTCCTCGGCGATCGTGGAGAGCAGCACCGAGACGCTGGAGTGGGCCGGGACCTGGATGCCGTTGCCGGCCTCGCCCTCGACCGGGCCGTCCTTGTCGAACAGCTCCAGGTCGACGACTGCGGCCTCGTCGTCGGGGTTGGTGAGCTGGACGTAGTCGCGGCGCTCGTCGATCGTGCTGGCGCCGGCGAACCAGAACTCGCTGTCCGGGGCGGTGCACCGCGCGCCGGACAGGCCGCGGCCGTCGCCCGCGGTGACGAGCGTCGTCTGCTGCACGCTCCAGCCCGGGGCGAAGTCGCCCTCGGCGGAGCCGACGAGCGCGGGGGCCTCGGCCTCGTCGGTGGTGGCCTCGGCGGGGGTGCCGGCGCGCTTCAGAGGAGCGACGGGGTCGGGGGCGTCGTCGTCCTTCTTCTGTTCGTCGCTCTTGCCGCCGTCGTCGTCCTTCTTCTCCTGTTCATCGGCGGCTTCGGACTCCGTTGTGGCGGGCAGCAGTTCGGCGCTGCCTTCGGCGCTCTCGTCTCCGGGCACGAAGGAGGTGTACGTCGTCTCGCCGACCTCCGTGTCGCCCGGCTGCGGGCACAGCAGGGTGGAGCGCTCGACGGCGATGCGTTCCGCGGCGGGCGCGGCCGTGCCGGCGCCGTCCTCGTCGCCGGGGACGGTGAGGGTGGCGACGCCCGCGGTGACCGCGAGTGCGGCCGCGGCGGCGATCAGGGTGAGGGGGCCGGTCTTCACGGTTTGTCGCTCCCGTCCCGCTCGGCACCCGCGCCGTAGGTCCGTTGGTCGTCGTACGGGCCGGAGTACCGGCCTGCGTCGTACGGCTCCTGCTCGCCGTCGCCGTAGCCCTGCCCGCCCTGCTGGGATACCGCGGGGGCGCCGGGCTGCTGCCGCTCGCCCTGGTACGCGCCGGCGTCGTACTGCGGTTCGTAGGGCGCCTCGTACGACGTCCCGCCGTACTGCCCGCCGTAGCCGGCGCCGTCCCACTCGTAGCCCTGCGGCGGGGCCGCGTACGGGTCGGCGACCGCCGTGTCCCCATAGCCCTGCTCCGCCTGCCCGGCGCCCGCCGGCGCCGTGGCCCAGGCCGGTTGCTCCTCGGGGGCACCGGGCGGAGCCGGCGGCATCGGGGGCGCTTCGGGCGCGGCGCCCGGTACGTCCGCGCCGTCGGGGGCGCCTGCGCCCGCGGCCTCCGCCGCGGCGGCCTGCGCCCGCAGTCGCCGAGCGCGCCGTCCGTCGCCCTCCAGCGCCTGCGCCGGGATCGCCGGCGCGGCCGCTTCCGGCAGGTCGTCGTCCACGTCGCGCCGACGCCCCGGGAGTGCCAGCACCAGCACGACGAGCAGCGCCGCGCCGCGCGCCCAGGTCCACGCGGTGTGCGTCACGGCGGTGTCGTACGTGACGTCCAGCCGCCCGCCGCCGGCGGGCAGTTCGAAGCCCTGCGCCCAGCCGTCGACCGTCGTGGGCTCCAGCGGCTCGCCGTCCAGGGTGGCCTGCCACCCGGCGCTCGCCGCGTCCGCGAGGCGCAGCACGCGGCCCTCGGGGCCCTCCTTGAGGTCGGTGTGCACCTCGACGGGTCCGGCGGCCACGGGCACCGGTTCGGCGGCCCCCCGGCCCGCGTCCTCGCCGGCGACGACGGTGGCGCGGGAGACCCGCGCGTCGACGCGCCAGAGCGCGCCGTCGTCCTGCTGGCTGAGCCGGGTCAGCCCGGGGGTGGCGTCGAGTACGCGGCCGAAGGTGCGCGGAGCGTCGTTGCGTACGAGGACGTAGCGCACGGCGTACGCGCTCAGCTCGGCCGACTGGTCGGCGCCGGAACCGGCCACGAGCCCGGAGACGGTGCCGGAGAGCCGGGAGTTGCCGCCGTCGGCCGCGGCCAGTTCGGCGTCGCCCAGGCGGGTGCCCGCGCCCCGTACGAGCATGTACTCGACCTGGCCGACCGAGCCGCCGATGACCAGCGTGCGCGGCTGGTCGGGCGTGCGGCTCTCCTCCGCGACGAAGGCCGGCACCTGGTCGGCGCCGCCGCGCTCCAGCGGCCCGTCGGCCCCGCGCCACATCCACCCGACGGCCAGCACCAGCGGCCCCACGACGCAGGCGACGGCGACGAGCACCGCGGCCGGCTGCCGCCAGCCGAAGGACTGCTCGGCGACCCGGTGGCGGGCGCCGTCGGCGCCGATGACAGCGGCGGCCAGCAGCGCGAGCCCGTAGACGAGCGTCTGCGGCCCGGTCCAGCCGTCGCCCGCGCCGGCCGCGGCGAGCAGCCCGGCGACGGCGGCGACGGCCCACGCGGCACTCACCGGCAGCCGCCGGTCGGAGCGGAGCAGGGCGGACAGCGCGGCGAGCACGATGCCGACGAGCAGCACGCCGCCGCCCGCGTTGGGGCCGCCGGGCGAGGCGAGCAGCAGGCCGAGCGGGGACACGTCGCCGAGGGAGGTCTCCAGTCCGGCTTCGGTGAAGAAGCCGGACGGTGCGGTCAGCAACTCAAGCGACCAGGGCGCCAGCAGCACCACGGGGGTGACCAGGACGGCCAGTTGACGCACGACGAGGCCGACGGGGCTCTGGCCGCGCACGAGGGTCCAGGCGAGCAGGGCTGCGGCCAGGCAGGCGGCGAGCGGCCAGACGACGGGCGTGAAGGCGGTGGTGACGGTCAGCAGCAGCGCGTACGCCCAGGCGCCGCGCCAGCTCGCCCGGCCGCGCAGCCCGCTCGCGGCGACGGCCGCGCGGGCGAGGAGCGGCAGCAGCACGGCGAGCACCGCGGTGCCGATGCGGCCGGAGGCGAGCGCGCCGGTGGCGGCCGGCAGGAAGGCGTACGCGACGCTGCCCCAGGCGCGCAGCAGCCGGGAGCTGACGAGCGGCCGGGAGGCGAAGTACGCGGTGAAACCGGCCAGCGGCACGGAGCAGACGAGCAGCAGGGTCAGCGCGGCGTTGGTGCTGCCGAACAGGACGGTGCCGAGACCGGCGAGGAACGCCAGGTAGGGCGGCGCGTCCTGGGTGCCGCCGGTGCCGACGGGGTGCCAGGAGTCGGCGTAGGAGGACCAGAGGTCGCCGGCGTCTGCGGGGGCGGGCAGCAGCGCGCCGCCGATGAGGGCGCCGCCGCCGATCAGCTCGCGGCACGCGATGAGCGCGACGAGCAGCAGGATGGCGAAGAGCACCGGCCCCGGCTTGCGCGCCACTCGCTTCAGCCGGGCGAACTGCTCGACTTCGAGAAAGTCGGCATCGTCGTCGCCGGGGCCGGTCTCGACGGCGCCGCCGTGCCGGCCGCCGCCGGACAGCTCGGGCTCGGAGCGGCCGCTGAAGTTACTGAGCACCTGCTCGACGGTGGCGCGTACGGTCGCGCCGCGGCCGGGGAAGAGGGGCTTGAGGTCGCCGGGCGGCACGGCGGGTTTGCCGCGCCGGCGGCGGGCGGCGGCGATGCGGTGCGGGCGCAGCAGCACGGCGCCGAGTCCGGCGACTTCGTCGAGGGCCTGGCGCGGGACCTTGCCGACGAGGTACGCCAGCGTGCGCAGCAGGGTGCCGAGGACGAGCCGGAAGGCGATGTACGGCAGCGCCGCCGCGGTGCAGTTGACCAGCAGCGTGTACGCGGCACCGGCCTTGTCGACGCGGTGCGGGCTCGCTCCCTTTGCGGTCTGCCCGGATCTGCCCATGCAGTCGATGGAGCGCCGCTCGCGGGCGGCGGCCTCGGCGTGCCGCATGACGGCGTCGGGCTGGACGACGACCCGGTGGCCGGCCTTGTGGGCGCGCCAGCACAGGTCGACGTCGTCGCGCATGAGGGGCAGCCGGGCGTCGAAGCCGCCGAGTTGGTCGAAGACGTCGCGGCGGATGAGCATGCCGGCGGTGGAGACGGAGAGCACGTCGCGGATGCCGTCGTGCTGGCCCTGGTCCTGCTCGCGGCGGTCGATGCCGGTCCAGCGGCGGCCGCTGTGGGCGATGGAGACGCCGGCCTCCAGCAACTGCCTGCGGTCGTACCAGCTGCGCAGCTTGGGGCCGATGATCGCGGCGGAGGGCATGTCGTCCGCGAGGCGGAGCATGGCGGCGAGCGCGCCGGGCTCGGCGGCGCAGTCGTCGTGCAGCAGCCACAGCCACTGGACGGGCTCGCCGTGCGGGAGCTCCGGCATGTCGTACGCGTCGTCGCGCCAACTGCGGCTGACGGGGTCCCAGCCGCTGGGGCGGCGCAGGTACGGCAGTTGGTCGGGCGTGAGCACGCCCGCGGTACGGGCGGCCTCGGCGGCGGCGGTGCCGAAGCCGGTGCGGCGGGCGAGGTGGAGCACGCGCTCGGCGCCGAGGGCTTCGGTGAGGATGCGGGCGGAGCCGTCCCCGCTGCCGGTGTCGGCGGCGATGACGTTCTGCACGGGGCGCTCCTGCGCCGTGAGCGCGGCGAGCGCGTCGGGCAGCCACCGCTCGCCGTCGTGCGAGACGAGCACGGCGGTGACGACGTGCCGCGGAAAGGCGGGGGCGCCGTCGCCTTGGGCGGCCGCGGTCGTCCCGGGCCGGCCTGCTGCGTCGGCTGCGGCGGCCGGGTAGCCGGCCGCGTAGTCAGCGTTGCTGTGCTCGGACATCGAGGTGCGGACCCCTGGTGGAGTCCGGGTCACCTCCCGGGAATGTGGCGGCTGTCGTGGACGGTGCCCCACACTAGAGGGTCCCTCCGTCACAGGGCGACTTGGCGGACGATCCCCAGGCCGCCACGGGGTTCCGCCGAGGTCACGTACGCCGTTCGGGCGCAGGGCGCACGCCCGCGCGAATCCCGCGGGGCCGTGCTCGCAGCGCCGGGCCCGCCCGGCGCGCGGCTGTGCCGCCGGCTACAGCGCCGCTTTCTTCAGCCGTCGTCGCTCGCGCTCGGACAGGCCGCCCCAGATGCCGAAGCGCTCGTCGTTGGCGAGGGCGTACTCCAGGCACTCGGACCGGACTTCGCAGGCGAGGCAGACCTTCTTGGCCTCGCGTGTGGATCCGCCCTTCTCCGGGAAGAAGGACTCGGGATCGGTCTGGGCGCACAGCGCGCGCTCCTGCCACCCGAGCTCCTCGTCCGCCTCCTCGACCAGCACCTGCTGGAACAGCTCGGTCATGTGCGCCCCTCGTCTTTGCTTCCCCGTGATGTTGCCGTTACTGAATCGCCTGAACGGACACGTGTGAAATTACAGGTACGCCGCTCTGGCACAGTCAAGCCGGGATCTGCTATTGGACCTCTTATTCACCCTGCGGCACCAAGCCCTTGTGAATAGTGTTCATATCGGCAAAGACCATGACAGTCCGATAGACCGCGATCCCGGCAGGCACCCCTACCGGGGAAGACGATCGGGGCTACGGCGTCGTTGCGGCCCGCCCGGCAAAGCGAAGAAGATCACAGTCGCGTCACGGATGCACAACGGCACCCCGGCCCCGATGGTCGCCCTGCGGTTGGTCGCCGTCTCTCCGTACAACGGGATGAATAAACCTTTCGCCACGCCCGGCAACCGGAAGGTGTGAATCCTTGCGGGCAACCCGGACATCCAGTTGACAATCACCGCCGGATCCGCTCTGCTGATGCGCATGTCGGGCCCGTGGCCGTACCGGCCGAGCGAGGAGTGTCCGAGCTGTTGTAGCCGCTGAGGCTCCAGCTCCGCTCCCTGCTGCCTGCCCCGCAGGCCACCCCTCGCCACTCTCCGCACTCCTCGCGCACCACACACGCCAAGGACTCCCGAGCCCCATGCTCAGTGACATCCAGATCGGCGGCGACCCGCTCGCCTTCCCCCACCTGCTCCCGCCCGCGCCCGCCCACCCCGTCACGGTCGCCGACTTCGCCGGCCTCGCCCGCGCGCTCGCCGCCGACCGGGACGCCTGGGCGCCACTCGTCGACTACGACCCCGTCACCCGCTGGTACCACCGGCTGCGTACCGGCCCCGGCTACGAGGTGTGGCTGCTGAGCTGGCTGCCCGGACAGCGCAGCGGGGCGCACGGCCACGGCCCGTCCTCCGGCGTACTCACCGTGCTGGAAGGGGAGTTGACGGAGCGTGCGAACCACACCCCGCGCACCCTCACGCCCGGCGCGCAGCGCGTCTTCGCGCCGGGTTACGTCCACGAAGTCGTCAACGACGCGCTGACGCCCGCCGTCAGCCTGCACGTCTACTTCCCCGCCCTCACCGAGATGCCGATGCACGAGGACCGTCCCCCCACAGAACAGCCGCGCGCTGCGCCGCCCGCCGCACGCACGAGGCCGCCCACCGCCGAGCCCGGCCTGCAAGACTGGGCGCCATGCGCATCGTTGTACTGGCCGGCGGGATCGGCGGCGCCCGGTTCCTCCGCGGCCTGAAGCAGGCAGAACCGGACGCGGACGTCACCGTCGTCGGCAACACCGGCGACGACATCCATCTGTTCGGCCTCAAGGTCTGTCCCGACCTCGACACCGTGATGTACACGCTGGGCGGCGGCATCCACGAGGAGCAGGGCTGGGGCCGCGCGGGTGAGACGTTCGCCGTCAAGGAGGAACTGGCCGCGTACGGCGTCGGGCCCGGCTGGTTCGGACTCGGTGACCGCGACTTCGCCACCCACATCGTGCGCACCCAGATGCTCTCCGCCGGCTTCCCGCTCAGCGCCGTCACCGAGGCGCTGTGCGACCGCTGGCGGCCGGGCGTGCGGCTGGTGCCGATGACCGACGACCGGGTCGAGACGCACGTCGCCGTCGAAGTGGACGGCGAGCGCAAGGCGATCCACTTCCAGGAGTACTGGGTGCGGCTGCGCGCCTCCGTGCCCGCGCTCGCCGTGGTGCCCGTCGGCGCCGAGCAGGCCAAGCCCGCACCCGGCGTGCTGGAGGCCATCGGCGAGGCGGACGTGGTGCTCTTCCCGCCGTCCAACCCCGTCGTCAGCATCGGCACGATCCTCGCCGTGCCGGGCATCCGCGAGGCCATCGCCGACGCGGACGTGCCCGTCGTGGGCCTCTCCCCCATCGTCGGCGGCGCCCCGGTGCGCGGCATGGCGGACAAGGTGCTGGCCGCGGTCGGCGTCGAGTCCACCGCCGAGGCGGTCGCGCTGCACTACGGCTCCGGGCTCATCGACGGCTGGCTGGTCGACGAGGTGGACGCGGCGGCGGTGCCGGCGGTGGAGACCGCCGGGATCCGCTGCCGGGCGGTGCCGCTGATGATGCGGGACACGGACGCGACCGCGCGGATGGCCGCGGCGGCGCTGGAGCTGGCTCAGGAGGTACGGGCATGACGGCGGACCCGGTGACGGGCACGGAGACCGGCACGGCGGTGGCCGCGGAGGAGGCCGCGGTCCCGGAGTTCCGGGTACGGGCCCTGCCCGGCATCCCCGAGGTCCGCCCCGGCGACGACCTCGCCGAACTCGTCGCCGCCGCGGCCCGCCTCGCCGGTCCCCCACTCGCCGACGGCGACATCCTGATCGTCACCTCCAAGGTCGTCAGCAAGGCGGAGGGCCGGGTCCGGCAGACCGCCGTGCCCGGCGACCGGGAGGCCGCGATCGACGAGGAGGCCGTACGCCTCGTCGCCCGCCGCGGCCCGCTGCGTATCGTCGAGACCCGGCACGGCCTGGTGATGGCCGCCGCCGGTGTGGACGCCTCCAACACTCCCGCCGGCACCGTCCTGTTGCTCCCCGAGGACTCCGACGCCTCCGCCCGCGCGCTGCGCGCCGGCCTACGCGCGGCACTCGGCGTCAACGTCGGCGTCCTGATCACCGACACCTTCGGCCGCCCCTGGCGCAACGGCGTCACGGACGTCGCCATCGGCGCCGCCGGCGTCCGGGTGCTGGACGACCTGCGCGGTGCCCCGGACACGTACGGCAACGCCCTGGAGGGCACGATCGTCGCCGCGGCCGACGAACTGGCCGCCGCCGGCGAGCTGGTCAAGGGCAAGGCCGACGGGCTGCCGGTGGCGGTGCTCAGCGGGCTGCCGCAGCTCGTCGCCCCGGCCGGCGAGGACGCCGGGCCGGGCGCGGGGGCGCTGGTGCGGAAGCCGGCCGAGGACATGTTCCGCCTCGGCACCTCGGAGGCGGTCCGCGAGGCGGTGACGCAGCGGCGTACGGTGCGCGAGTTCACCGCGGACCCGGTGGACCCGGCGGCGGTGCGGCGGGCCGTGGCCGCCGCGGTGACGGCGCCCGCGCCGCACCACACGACGCCCTGGCGGTTCGTGCTGCTGGAGTCGCAGGCGGCGCGCACGGAGCTGCTGGACGCGATGCGCGAGGCGTGGATCCGGGACCTGCGGGAGCTGAGCGACTTCACGGAGGCGTCCATCGCCAAGCGGATCCGCCGCGGGGACGTCCTGCGCAACGCCCCGTATCTGGTGGTGCCCTGCCTGGTGATGGACGGCTCGCACACCTACCCCGACGACCGGCGCAACGCCGCCGAGCGGGAGATGTTCGTCGTCGCCACCGGGGCCGGGGTGCAGAACTTCCTCGTCGCGCTGGCGGGCGAGGGGCTGGGCTCGGCGTGGGTGTCGTCCACGATGTTCTGCCGGTCCGTGGTGCGCGAGGTGCTGGACCTGCCGGCGGACTGGGACCCGATGGGCGCGGTGGCCGTGGGCCACGCGGCGGCCCCGCCGCGGCAGCGCCCGCCGCGGGAGGCGGACACGTTCACGGTGGTGCGCTGAGCGCGGCGCGGCCCCGCGGGCGTACGACGACGGGACCCCGGCCCACCGCGGGCCGGGGTCCCGTCCGACTGATCATTGTGCTCGGTTGGCCAACGCTCAGTCTGCCGACACGGTGACCTTGTCGTCGTTCTTGAGCTGCTCGAAGAGCTGCTTGGCCTTCGGCTCGTCCCACTTCTGCACGGAGCCGAGCCGCGGGTCGGTGCCGCCGGAGACGACCGGCAGGTTCATCGACTTGCCGTCGCCGCCCGAGACGCCCTTCATGGCCCAGAACATCTGGAGCACGTTGAACAGGCTCATGTCCTTGTCGACGATCAGCGAGTCCAGGCCCGCGCCCATCGTCGGGTAGAGCTTGAACGGGTTGAGGATCGTCGTGATCTTCGCCGACTCGCTGGCCAGCTTCGACAGCAGCTTCTGCTGGTTCTTGGTCCGGTCCAGGTCGCCGCCCGGCAGCGCGTAGCGGTTGCGGACGAAGGCCAGCGCCTCGGCGCCGTCGAGGTCCTGGCAGCCCTTCTCGAAGTCGGCGCCGGAGTTCTTGTCCTTGACCGCCTCGTCGAAGCACATCTCGACGCCGCCCAGCTCGTCGACGATGTTGGCGAAGCCGCCGAAGCCGATCTCGGCGTAGTGGTCGATCTTCAGGCCGGTGTTGTACTCGACCGTGCGGACCAGCAGTTCCGGACCCTCGATGGAGTACGCGGCGTTGATCTTCTGCGTCTGCTCCGGGATGCGGTTGCCGGTCTCCGAGCCGGTGAAGGACGGGATGGTGACCATCCAGTCGCGCGGGAGGCTGACCATCGTGTTCCCGTTGTCACCGGTGTGCAGGATCATCATCGAGTCGGTGCGCTTGCCGTCGACGGAGCCGGTGTGCAGCTCGTCCTGCCGCTCCTTGGACAGGCCCTCGCGGCTGTCGGAGCCGACGATGAGGTAGTTCGTGCCCGCCGTGTCGCCGGGGCGGTCCTCGACCTTGCTGAGGTCCACCTCGCGGCGGAGCTTGGAGTCCGCCCAGAAGTACGTGGCGACGGGCACGACGATGAGGATGACGAGCGCGACGATGGCGCCGATCTTGATCCGCTTGCGCCAGTCCGGCGGCGGCTTGCCGGAGCCGCCGGACTGGCGGCCGCCGTCGTCGCCGTACGGGCCGGAGGGGTCGCCGCCGCCGCTGCGGTAGACCTGCCCCTGGTTGTAACCGTCGTCGTACGGGCCGTGGTCGTCGTCGTAGCCCCGGGAGCGCTGCGGCGGCACCCCGCCGCCGCCCACGACGGGCATGACGCGGTGGGGCTCCGGGTCGGACGCGCGGCTGCCGCGTCCGTACCGGTCCCGACTGTCTGCAGTCCATCCCTCGGGCCAGTCACTCATGCGGGAAGTGTGCCCTGCCCGCACGGCCGACCTGAAGGGGGGTTCCGAATCGGGCCGGGCTTGTAGCGGTTCTGATGCAAAGCGGCGCGCCGCATACAGTGGCACACATGAACGACCAGTCACGTCCGGCGGCGGGTCAGGCCAAGCCCACCTCGGCCTCCCGCACCACGCTGTCGTCCATCATGACGGCGAACGACGCGAACCTCCTGGGCACCGTGCACGGCGGCGTGATCATGAAGCTGGTCGACGACGTGGCGGGTGCGGTGGCGGGGCGGCACTCCGGGGGGCCCGCGGTGACGGCGTCGATGGACGAGATGGTCTTCCTGGAGCCGGTGCGGATCGGGGACCTGGTGCACGTCCTGGCGCAGGTCAACTGGACGGGGCGGACCTCGATGGAGGTCGGGGTGCGGGTGATGGCGGAGCGCTGGAACGAGTCGACGCCGGCGAAGCAGGTCGCGAGCGCCTATCTGGTCTTCGCCGCAGTCGACGACCGGGGCCGCCCGCGACCGGTGCCGCCGGTCGCCCCGGAGACGGAGCGCGACGAGCGGCGCTGCCAGGAGGCCCAGATCCGGCGTACCCACCGGCTGGCCCGCCGGCGCGCGATCAAGGAGCTGCGCGCCCGCAGCGAACCCGCCTGACGGCGGGCGGGACCGCCCGCCGTCACCGCCCCCCGCGGGAGGCGTCACGTACAGAGGACTTCGTCGCCCGTGACCGCCGACCAGACGTCCGCGCCGTCCAGGATCGGGTCTGCGGGCCGTACCCGGTGCACCTTCTCGTGGTCGTCGCCCAGCGTGACCGTCATGAGCGCACCGTGGCCGCGGTCCGGGATCAGCTTCGCGTGCGGGAGGGCCTCGGCCAGGGAGCGGGCGGAACGGTCCCACTCCGGGTCGTACGTGATGACCGTACGGTCCGTCCGCGCCGCCGTCGTGGGCGCTCCGGTGGTGGCGAAGCCGGTGCGGGCCAGCGACCGGTCCACCCGGGCGCCGAGACCGTCCTTCGCGGTGCCGTTCGCCACCTGCACCCGGACCCGCTCCGGCGGCACCTCCACCGGCGTCGCCCTGCCCTGCCCCTTCCCCGGCCCCTTCCCCTTCCGGCCGTCCGGGCCCCCGCTCCGGGCCTTGAGCGGCCTGTCCTCGCGGAGCCTGTCGAACAGCCGCCGGGCCCGCTCCTCGTCCCACCGGACCGTCGCGCCGAGCCCCGGCACCTCGTAGTCCAGGTCCGCGACCGGCACCGTCGCGAACTCCGACGACCCCGGCGAGAACCCGTGCAGCGCCTTGCCCAGCGAGAACACCGCGCCGGTGTCCAGCGCCGCGTCCGTACGCACCGAGCCCAGGAGCGTCGAGCCGACCTCGCGGAAGCGCAGCGGGTTCATCAGGCCGCTGGTGCCGGTGAGCTTGTCGATCACGGCGGCCAGGAAGCGCTGCTGGCGCTTCATCCGGCCCATGTCGGACGCGCCGTCCAGATGCCGGGCGCGTACGTACGCCAGCGCCTCGCCGCCGTCGAGGCTGCTGGTGCCGGCGGGCAGGTCGAGACCGGAGTACTTGTCGCGCAGGGGGCGCTGCGTGCACACCTGCACGCCCCCGACCACGTCCACCGTCTTCATGAACGCCGCGAAGTCGATCTCCACGTAGTGGTCGATGTGCACCCCGGACAGCCTCTCCACGGCCCGTACGGTCAGCGGCGGACCGCCGTGCGTATACGCCGCGTTGACCTTCGCCGCGTGCGCGGTGCGCCGCTCGCCGAGAGCGCGGTTGGTGTGCGGCGGCAGTTCGACGTAGCTGTCGCGCGGGATGCTGACCACGCTCGCGCGCTCGCGGTCCTCCGACAGGTGGACGAGCATCAGCGCGTCCGTACAGTTGCACGGCTCCCCGCCGAGGCGGTACTTGCGCCGTTCCTCCTCGCTCACGCTGTCGCGCCGGTCGACGCCGACGACGAGGAAGTTGAGCCCGTGGCCTTCCTGAGGGCGGTCGGAGATGCCGCGGAAGGCGTCGACCCGCTGGACGCCGGAGCCGATGGAGCTCAGCAGGAAGTACCCGGCCCCGCCGGTGGCCAGCAACAGGAGGGACAGTGCGGTGGCGATCCGCAGACCCCAGCGCGGCCGCTTCACGGACGGGGCTGGCACGGTGAGGGGACCTCCGCGGGGCTCGGGGACGGGCGTCGGCGGCTGCGTACACCTGCGTGCACGGGCGCGTCTGTGCCTGCGCGGCAAGGCGGTGGCACGGACACGGACCCGACCACGGTAGGGGCGCAGGCGCCGTCCTTCCCCCCACACGCCGTCCGTACGCTTGACGCCACCCTGCGGGCACGCCCCGATCCCCCGTTCGCGGTAACCTGAGCGGCGCCATGAACGACTTTGCGACGCCCCCCGCGGTCTCCGTGATCATGCCGGTGCTCAACGAGGAACGGCACCTCCGTGAGGCGGTGCGGCACATCCTGGAGCAGGACTACGCAGGCGACCTGGAGGTCGTCATCGCCCTCGGCCCGTCCACGGACGGCACCGACGCCATCGCGGCCGAGCTGGTCCGCGAGACCGCCGACAGCGCGCGCTGCCGGGTGCAGACGGTGCCGAACCCCACGGGACGTACGCCCGCCGGGCTCAACGCCGCCATCGCGGCCTCCTCGCATCCGGTCGTCGTCCGCGTCGACGGCCACGGCATGCTCTCCCCCGGCTACATCTCCACCGCCGTCCGGCTGCTGTCCGAGACCGGCGCGCAGAACGTCGGCGGCATCATGCACGCCGAGGGCGAGACGAGCTGGGAGCAGGCCGTCGCCGCGGCGATGACCGCGCGCATCGGGGTGGGCAACGCCGCGTTCCACACCGGCGGCGAGGCGGGGCCCGCGGACACCGTGTACCTCGGCGTCTTCCGCCGCGAGGCGCTGGAGCAGCAGGGCGGGTACAACGAGGAGTTCATCCGCGCGCAGGACTGGGAGCTGAACTTCCGGATCCGCTCGGCCGGCGGGGCGGTCTGGTTCTCGCCGGAGCTGAAGGTCTCGTACCGGCCGCGGCCGAACCTCAGGGAGCTGGCCAAGCAGTACAAGAACTACGGCCGCTGGCGCCGCGTCGTCGCCCGCTACCACAAGGGCTCGATCAACCCGCGCTATCTCGCGCCGCCCGCCGCCCTCGCCGGGATCGTCGCGGGCGTGCTGGTGACCCCGCTGACGCCGCTGGGGCTGGGGATCCCGCTCGCGTACGCCATGGGGATCGCGGCCGGCTCGGTGCCCGCGGGGCGCGGTCTGCCGGCACGCGCGCGACTGCAGATCCCGGTGGCGCTGGCCACGATGCACATGTCGTGGGGCTGGGGGTTCCTCACCAGCCCGCGGTCGCTGGCGCGGAAGGTGATCGCCAGCCGCCGCCCCGCCGTCACGGCGGGCTGACGTCCGGCCGCCTGACCGGCTGATTGCCCGGGCTGGTTCCGGGCGACTTCCCGGCTGACTTCCCTACGGCCCCGCCCGCCCTCGCGAGCGGGGCCGAAGCGTCACCAGGTGTAGGACGGATTGACGTCCATGCACGCCTTCTTGTCGCTGCCCGCCAGCGGGTTGGCGCTCTCCGGGGCCTTCTCCGGCTCCGCCTCCTCGCCGTCGTCGGCGTCGCCGCCCGCGCTCGGGGGATAGGCGTCGCCCTCCCGCCAGTCGGCGCCGACCACCAGCGTCACCCCGTCGACGCCGCTGGACTCCTTCACCGCCCGGTCGGGCAGCCCGATCGCCTTGGCCACCGCCAGGGCGTTCGCGTGCTGCTCCTCGGTCGCGTACGAGACGGTGGTGTCCGCCTGCGACTTGGGCGTGGCATCGGTGGCGGCCTGGGTGAAGCCGTCGTCGACGAGCACCTCGGCGATGTCGCCGGCCCGGCCGGTGACCGGGGCGTACATGGTGGTGCCCGTGCCGTTCTGCACCAGGACGGGGATGTCCGCCTTCGGCTCGGCCTGGGCGACGAGGTCGTCCGGCTTCTCCTCCTTGGGCTTGTCCTTGCCGTCGAAGGCGATGTCGTTGCGGATCATGGACCAGATCTGCGGCGCGTCCTCCTCGTTGGGCACGACGTGCGCGTTGTTCTGCGGGTCCGGCACCCACGGCATCGTGGTCATGGTGATGCGCTCGGGCGGCACCCGCTTGATGTCGTTCCCGAGGTCGTAGAGCTTCTTCAGGTCCCCCAGGCCGTCGTCGACGGTGAGCGCGTTGGTCGCCGCCTCGGCGAGGCGGCGCAGCTTGCCGGGGTCGGAGAGCTTGGCGCCCTCCTTGAGCTGGCGGGCCATCGAGTTCATGTACTGGTGCTGCGCGTGCGTACGCCCGATGTCGCTGCCGTCCTCGAAGCCGTGCCGGGTACGCAGCCACTGCAGCGCCTGCTCGCCCTTGATCGTCGTCTCGCCCTCTTCGAGGCGCAGCCCGGAGTCGTCGTCGTAGACGTTGTCCCGTACGCAGACGGGGACGCCGCCGACCGCGTCGGCCATGCTCACCACCCCGGCGAAGTCGATCATCATGAAGTGGTCGATGGAGACGCCGGTCATGGCCTCCCAGGCGGCGACGGTGCAGCCGGGACCGCCGTGCTGGAGGCTGGTGTTGATGGTCTCGGTGGTGGTCTCCGGGTAGACCGTGCCGTCGTCGGGGTCGGTGCACTCGGGGATCGTCACCCTGGTGTCGCGCGGGACGCTGACGACGGACATGTTGCTGCGGTCCGCGGAGACGTGGAGCAGCATCTGCACGTCGGCGAGCGGCTTGCGGCCGCGGTCGGCGTGGGAGCCCCCGAGGCGGACGTTCTCGTCGGAGTTCCGGCTGTCGGACCCCAGGAGCAGAATGTCCAGCGGGGTCTGGCCCTCCGCGTTGGGCTGCTTCTCGTCGAGCTTGTTCTTGCCGAGGTTGAGGCGGTCCTTCTCCAGGTTGTTGTTCAGGTCGCGGTAGTAGAGATAGCCCGCGGCCGCGGTGCCGAGTATGAGGAAGGCGACGATGCCGAAGAACCAGCGGGCGATACGCGCCCCGCGGCGGCGCCGCGGCGTCGGTCCGCCGTCACCGGGGCCTTCAGCGTGGCTCTCGGAGCGGGCGTCGGCGCCCGGTCCCTCGTGGCCGTCGTCGTCGTGCTCCGGGTCGTGGTCGCCGGTGTGACGCGCGTAGCCGCGCTGCCGCGGCATGCCGGGCCCGCCCGCGTCTTCGTACAGAGTGTCGTCCCAGCCGAGCTCGCGGGCTCTGTCGGGGCGACCGTTCGCTCCGCTACCGCGGACATTGCTGCGGCGCATGGGGCCTCCTGGTCGATCGCGGACGTGCGGTGTCCAGTCCGCACGTACGCCTCACTTCGCACAGACGTTCTTGTCGCCGGCCTTGACGTTCTGCACTCCGTCGGGCGCCTTGTCCGGCGCTTCGACCGGGGTGCCCGGCGCGGCGAAGTCCTCGCCGAGCGTGAGCGTCATGGCCCCTTCGGCCCCTGCGTTCTCCCCCGTCTTCTTCAGGGCCGACTTCGGCAGCCCCATCATGTCGGCGAGCCGCGCGGCCTGTTCGGCCTGGTCAGGACCGTACTCAAGCCTGGTCTCCGGCTGGAGATCCGGCGTGTTGCCCGCTTCGGCGGCGTAGCCCGCGCCCTCGTCGAGAAGCCACCCGGCGGTGGCCGACGCCATGCCGGACTCCCCACCGCCGTTGACGACCTCGACCCTCACCTCCTCGGGCGCCGACTTCTTCACCGACTTGTCCTTCTTGCCCTTCTTCGCCCCGTCGAACGGCTTGTCCGCGTTCAGCAGCTTGAAGAGCGGCTTGGCCTTGGCCTCGTCCATTACGACGGTTGCGTCGTCCTCAGGGTTGTCCAGGACCGGCAAAGTCGCGAAAGTTATCTCGTCCTGGGGGACCTTCTTGAGGTCGTTGGCCAGGTCCATGAGCTTCTTCGCACTGCCGATGCCGGAGTCGACCGTGAGCGCCTTGGTGGCGGCGTCGGCCAGGTCGTACATCTTCTTCGGATTGCTCAGCGAGCCGCCGGACTTCATCTTCCGGATGAGCGAGCTGAGGAACTGCTGCTGCAGCTCGATCCGGCTCAGGTCGCTGCCGAAGCCGACCGAGTAGCGGGTACGGACGAAGGCGAGGGCCTCCTCGCCCTCGATCGTGTGCCGGCCGGCGGGAAGGTCGAGCTTCGACTTGGGGTCGTCGATGTCCTCGGCGAGGCACACCTCGACGCCGCCGACCGCGCTCGACAGGTCCTTGACCGCGTTGAAGTCCGCGAGGATGAAGTGGTTGACGTCGAGCCCGGTCAGCTGCTCGACGGTCTTCCAGGTGCAGCCGGGGTCGCGGCCGAACTGGCCGAGGCTTTCGTTGAACTTGGTCCCGTACGTGCCCGGGATGGTCTTCCAGCTCCCGTCTTCCTGCTTGGTCTTGCAGTCCGGGATGTCGGTGATCATGTCGCGCGGGATGCTCAGCGCGGTGGCGTTGGTGCGGTCCTCGGAGACGTGGAACAGCAGGGTGGTGTCGGCGTGGCCGGGGCTGTTCATGTCGCCGTAGCCGTCGTTGCCCTTGCCCGTGCGCTTGTCCGTGCCCATCACGAGGATGTTGACGGGGCCGTCGATGACCGCCGCGTGATCTTCGCCGGCGACCTCGACCTTGTCTATGTTGCCGTTGAGCTTGCGGTAGATGAGGAACGCGGCGGTGCCCACGGCGAAGAGCACGAGCGCGAGGCCGCCGGCGACCCAGATCAGGGCCTTCTTCTTACGGCTCTTGCGGGGCTTGGGACGGCGGCGACTGCGCGGCCCGTCGGGACCCGGCCCCGACCCCGATCCCGTACCGGAGCCGCCTGCGCCGCCCGCCGCGCCGCGGCGGCGCTGGGACGGCAGGCGGGGTTCCTGGAGGCTGTCGGGGGCTTCCGCGGGCGAGGCCTGGGACTGGTGCCGGCCCCCGGGCTGGGGCGCTGCCTGGCCCGGGTGCCGGACGCCGGGCGGAGGTGGGCCGCCGGGCTGGGGTGGGCCCGGGTGCGGTTGCGCGTGTTGCGGCGGCGCGTGCTGCGGGCCCGGTACCTGGCCGGGCGGAGGCTGCCCGTTCTGCTGCGGAATGTACTGCTGCGACTGCTGGGGCCCCCCGCCGTGCCCTTGCGGGGCGTGACCGTGCGGACCCGGTGCGTGGTGGCCGTGCGGCTGGGGGCCCTGTCTGCCCGGGATCTGCGGGTCGAGACGCAGCTCGTAGCTGCCCGTCTCGGGATTGAACACCCACTGATCGGCGGGGTCGACCTCGCCGGCGTGTCCACGGCCTCGCCCATCCACGGTCGCTTGGGTTCCTCACATCGCTCGGTCAGCGCCTCCCCCTGCCGGCGCCGGTCTTCCTGCCATACGCTCGACGACCGCCTGTCAGGCGGCCGGTCGGCTCACACTAGCCGCCTCTTTCGGCGACTGGCGACGCCCGTGACAAATTCCACGCACTCGTAACAGGACATCCCGCGCATCCCCTCCATACACCGTGCCCCCCTTGTGCGCGTTGATCCGCTCTATCGGCAGATGTCATCCACAGGGGTTGTTCCTTTGAAGACCGACGGCGCGCCGGAGTCCCGTTTCTGCTCGGCTTTCCGGCCCTCCGAGACGAAGCGCACGACGCTGTCGGCGCGCAGCGCTTCGAACAATTCGCCCGCCGCCGGCTGCGCCAGTTCGTCGCGGTTGGAGTCCAGGCGGTACGGGCGGCGCGGCACGGTCAGGAAGTGCACGCGCTCTTTCGGCACGTCACGGATGGCGCGTACGAGGTCGTACAGCTCGGTGAGCGACGACAACTCCTCGTTGGCGGTGAGCGCGGAGGTCACGCCGTCCAGCAGCGGGGCGAGGCGCAGCGGGTTGAACAGCACGCCGTTGCTCTGGACCTTGTTGACGAGCGAGGCCATGAACTCCTGCTGGCGCGTCATGCGTTGGGTGTCGCTGCCGCCGTCGAGGGACTTGCGTGCCCGTACGTAGCCGAGCGCCTGCTCTCCGTCGAGCACCTGGCGGCCGGCCGGCAGCCGAAGCTTGGCCGATTTGTCGTGCACCGGCGCCGGCAGGCACACCTCGACGCCGTCCACGGCGTCCACGACTTCCTTGAAGCCCTGGAAGTCGGCGATGACGTGGTGGTCGACGCGCACGCCGACGAGTTTCTCCACCACGCGGATCGTGCACGCGGCGCCGCCGTAGGCGAAGGCGAAGTTGAACTGGTTGACCTGCTTGCCGCTCGTCCCGCCGCCGGGGCGGCGGCAGTCGGGGATCTTCACCATGAGGTCGCGCGGGATGCTCACGGCGGTGACGCTGTCGCGGTCGCCGGCGAGGTGCAGGAGCACGGCGGTGTCGGAGCGTTCGACGCCGGTGTCGTGGCCGTAGCGCTCGCTGCCCTCGCGGGAGTCGGAGCCGATGACGAGGATGTTGGTGGCCCCGCCGGCGGCGGGTGCGGGGCGGTCCTTCTCGTAGCGCTGGAGCTCGCGGGCGGTGGCGGAGTCGACGGTGATGTTGCTGTCCCAGCGCTGGTAGAAGTACCAGCCGACGCCCGAGAGGGCGAGGATGACGAGGGCCAGGCCGACGCCGATACGGCGGGCGAGGATGCGGCGGCGGCTGCGGCGGCGGGGCTGCCGGGGGTCCGGCGGGTCCGGGGAGGCACCCTCCCGCGGGCCGGTCTCGTCTGCGCCCATCCCTCACACTCACTCGGCCGTCGTCCACGTGTGCAGACGGCCGAGCACCCCCCGGGGTCGTACGGCCCGCCGCATGCGGTACATCGCATCACGAATGAGGCGCTACGCCCGATAACTTCGCCCGCGCGCGTCGCTCAGGAGGCGTGCGCGCCCGCGTTACGAGACGCGCTCGTCGGCCCTGCGCTTCTCCTGCTGCTCGGGGGTGAGCCGGTCCAGGTACGGACAGAGCACGACAGCGGCGCCGGCGGCCAGGGGGGCGTAGAGCCCCGCGGAGAGCCCTTCCCACGTGTCGTAGCCGAGTGTCGAGAGGGTGCGGGAGCCCGGCGCCAGGGCCCGCGAGTCCGCGTCCGCGCGGGCGCGGGCGACCAGCTCGGCGGCGGTGAAGCGGGCGCCGGGCGCTTCGAGCGCCGGCGCGTCCGGGTCGGCGGGAGCGTACGGCTGGAAGCGGTCGCCCTGGCCGGGCACCTCCACGGCGTAGTCGAGGAAGCCGTCCGGCGGCTGCGGGAAGCGGGCCCCGAGCGGGCGCAGGCTGAGCGCGACCCGCTCGCCCGTGCAGGCGCGGGCCTGCTCCAGCGCGTCCGGGCCGCTGACGACGAGGTCGGCGGCGGCCGGGTCGGGGTCGGCGGGCACCGCGGTGACGCCGGTCGCGGCACAGGCCAGCAGCCAGACGGCGGTCTGCCAGTGGGCGGGCAGGAGCAGCGCGAGCCGGTCGCCGGGCTCGGCGGCGAGGTCGCCCTGGAGGAGGTTCGCGGTCTTGGCCACCCAGTTGGCGAAGGTGGCGACGGACAGTTCGACGCGCTCGCCGGTGGTGTCGTCGTAGTACGTGACCAGGGGGCGGGCCGGGTCGGCGGCGAGGGCGGCGTCGAGCAGGGCGGCGGGGGTGGCGGCGGTGGGGTTCATCGCCGTCAGGTTACGCCGTCGCGTTACTCCGTACGGCAGAGGTAAATGGACAGCGGTGGGGGGTCTGGAAAGTATGCGTCATATGTATGTATTTTCTTCCTCTGGCATCGTCATAGCAGCCGCCGCGCTCCTCGCTCCGCTGACGCCGCTCGCGGCGGCGCCTGCTCCGGCGGACGCCGCTCCCCGGGCCGAGCGGGCCGAGGGCCGTACGCAGTCCTTGCCGCTCGCGCCGCTCGGCTCCTCATCGCGCGGATCCAGGGCGGGCGCGGTGGGCCTGTCGAAGCCGGACGTCGAGCCGTTCACGATGGTCGGCGTCGTCTGGAAGGACCCGGCGGCCGAGCTGCACGCGCGCGTGCAGGTACGGGCCAGGTCCGCGGAGACGGGCAAGTGGTCCGGCTGGCAGCACCTCCACGCCCATACCGCGGACGCACCCGACCCGGGCGCCGCGTCCGGTGGCGGCCGAACGGCCCGGCACGGGGGCACGGCGCCGCTGTGGGTCGGCGACTCGACAGGGGTCGAAGTCCGCGTCGTGCCCGCGCGGTCGCGGTCGGCCGACCCGGCGGCACTGCCGCGCGGGCTGAGCGCGGAGCTGGTCGACCCGGGTGGGCAGGGGGCGGGAACGGGCAAGGCGAGAGCGGCCGGCACCGCCGCGGGCGGCCGGCTCGACGCGCAGACCAAGGCCGCGTCCGAAGCGGACGCCGCCCGGCTCAACCCCGCCCTGCCCGCCGCCGCCCGGCCGTTCGTCGGCCCGCGGCCGAAGATCGTCACCCGCGAGGGGTGGGGTGCTGATGAGAGTCAGCGGGAGTCGGCGTACAGGTACACGAGGACCGTGAACATCGCCTTCGTCCATCACACCGCCTCGGGCAACGACTACCGCTGCACCGAGGCGCCCGGCCTGGTCCGCGGCATCTACCGCTACCACACCCAGAGCCTGGGCTGGGCCGACCTCGGCTACAACTTCCTGATCGACAGGTGCGGCCGCATCTATGAAGGCCGCGCGGGCGGCGTCACGCGCGCGGTGCTGGGGGCGCACACGTACGGCTTCAACCACAACAGCACGGGCATCGCCGTCCTGGGCACCTACGACTCGGCGGCGCCGTCGCGGTCCGCGGTCAACGCGGTGTCGCGGCTGACGGCGTGGAAGCTCGGCCTGTTCGGAAAGAACCCGGCCAGCAAGCAGACGAAGGTGTCGAGCGGCGGCAAGTACACCAGTGGGACGCGGGTCAGGCTGAACGTCATCTCGGGGCACCGGGACGGCTTCGCGACGGCCTGCCCGGGGATGCGGCTGTACGACAGGCTGGGCGCGGCGAGGGCGAGTTCGGCGACGTACCAGGGCCGCCGCTGAGAACGGGCGGGAGCCGGCCGGGCAGGCGCGGCCGCGGTCCGCGCGGGCGACCGCCGTAGCCGGCACCGGCCCGGTGGACAACTCCGGGCCCCGGCCGCCGCCGTGGCTGTCGGCGACGGAGGCTAGAGTCGTGCGACGTGCCTGCCGCCCCCGACGACCGCGTCCGTAGCCGGACCTGGGCACCCCCTGTCCCGTACGACCTGAGGCGCACCCTGGGCGTGCTGCGGCGGGGCCCGCGAGACCCGGCGTTCTGCGTCGCGGACGGCGCGATCTGGCGGGCGAGCCGCACCCCCGCGGGCCCCGGCACGCTGCGCGTCGCCCCGGCGGGCGGCGCGGTCGCCGCCGAGGCGTGGGGGCCGGGCGCGGAGTGGCTGCTGGACGGACTCCCGGCGCTGCTGGGCGCGCAGGACGACCCGGAGCCGTTCACACCGCGCCACCGGATCGTCCACGAAGCCCGCCGCCGCCACCCGGGCCTGCGCCTGATCCGCACCGGTCTGGTGCTGGAGTCGCTGATCCCGTCGGTGCTGGAACAGAAGGTCACCACGGACGAGGCGTACCACTCCTGGCGCCTGCTGCTGTACCGCTACGGCACACCGGCCCCCGGCCCGGCAGGGACCGAGCTGCGGATGCGGGTGATGCCCGACGCGCACGGCTGGGCGATGATCCCGTCCTGGGAGTGGCACCGCGCGGGCGTCGACGGCAAGCGCGCGGCGACGATCGTACGAGCCGTGCGCCGCGCCCGCGCCCTGCAGGCGGCAGCGGACATGGACCTCGAAGCGGCCACCCGCCGCCTCACCGCCATCTCCGGCATCGGCCCCTGGACGGCGGCCGAAACCCTCCAGCGCGTCATCGGCGCGGCCGACGCGGTCACGATCGGCGACCTGCACCTTCCCCGCATCGTGGGCTACACGCTGGTGCGCGAACGCAACGCGGACGACGCCCGCATGCTGGAGTTGCTCGCCCCCTACGAGCCGCAGTCCCAACGCCACCGCGCCACGCGCTACATCTGCCTCCTGGGCGGGATGCCCCCGCGCCGCAAACCCAAGGCCGCCATCCCGGACATAGCCCGCCTCTGACCGGCGCGGGGCCGTGCCGTCCCACCCGCCCCGCTCCGGGGCGGGTCCGGACGTCAGGGCAGGTTGCGGGCCATGACGATGCGCTGGACCTGGTTGGTGCCCTCGTAGATCTGGGTGATCTTGGCATCGCGCATCATGCGCTCGACCGGGTAGTCGCGTGTGTAGCCGTAGCCGCCGAGGAGCTGGACCGCGTCCGTGGTCGCCTCCATCGCCGTGTCGGAGGCGAAGCACTTGGCGGCGGCGCCCTGGAAGGTGAGGTCCGCGCCGCCGCGTTCGGACGTGGCGGCCGCGGCGTAGGTGAGCTGGCGGGCGGCCTCGATCTTCATCGCCATGTCGGCGAGCATGAACTGGACGCCCTGGAAGTCCGCCACCGGCTTGCCGAACTGTTTGCGTTCGCGGACGTAGCCCTTGGCGTAGTCGAGGGCGCCCTGGGCGATGCCGAGGGCCTGGGCGGCGATGGTGATGCGGGTGTGGTCGAGGGTCTTCATCGCGGTGGCGAAGCCCGTGCCCTCGGCGCCGATCATGCGGTCCGCGGGGATGCGGACGTTGTCGAGGTAGACCTCGCGGGTGGGCGAGCCCTTGATGCCGAGCTTCTTCTCCGGGGCGCCGAAGGAGACGCCCTCGTCGGACTTCTCGACGACGAAGGCGGAGATGCCCTTGGAGCGCTTCTCCGGGTCGGTGACGGCCATCACCGTGTAGTACTCGGAGACGCCCGCGTTGGTGATCCAGCGCTTGACGCCGTTGAGGACGTAGGAGTCGCCGTCCCGTACGGCGCGGGTCTTCATGCCGGCCGCGTCGGAGCCGGCCTCGGGCTCGGAGAGGCAGTACGAGAACATCGCCTCGCCGCTCGCCAGCGGCGTCAGGTACTTCGCCTTCAGCTCCTCCGAGGCGGAGAGCATCAGGGGCAGCGAGCCGAGCTTGTTGACGGCCGGGATGAGGGAGGACGAGGCGCAGACGCGGGCGATCTCCTCGATGACGATGACGGTCGCCAGGGCGTCCGCGCCCGCGCCGCCGTAGGCCTCGGGGACGTGGACGGCGTGCAGGTCGTTGCTGACGAGCGCGTCCAGGGCCTCCTGCGGGAAGCGCGCCTCCTCGTCCACCTCGGCCGCGAAGGGCTCGATCTTCGCCTCGGCGAGCGAGCGCACGGCGTCGCGGAGCATGTCGTGCTCCTCGGCCGGGCGGTACAGGTCGAATTCGGGCGCTCCTGCCAAGGCTCTCTCCCATTCCCGCGCATGCTCATTACCGTCAAGTAGTTCCGATGGTATGCCGTGCGCGGCGGGCGGACCTACGTGACGTTGGCGACAGGAGCCGGGGCGCGGGCTCAGGGTGCCGTGCCGCCCAGGCGGTCGGTCGGGTACTTCTCGACGTACTGCGCCATGGTGTCGTTCCGCATGGCCTCCCACAGGGGGGCGCCCGCCTTGTCGTCCAGCAGCACCACCGACTGGCCGTCGATCATGTCGAGACCCGCGACCGGCGCGTTCATGAACACCAGGTCGCTGGAGCGCACGCCCTTCATGTCCCACATCAGGTCGCGCATCGCGCCGTCCGAGAACCGGTCGTCGACGCTGACGGTGGCGGTCACCGCGTCCAGCAGGCGCTTGACCTTGAGCGGGTTGGAGAAGTTGTCCGACGACATCGTCTCGGTGATGACGGCGCGCAGGAAGTTCTGCTGCCGCTGGGTGCGGTCGAGGTCGCCGCGGGGCAGGCCGTGGCGTTCGCGTACGTAGTCGAGGGCGGTCCGGCCGTCCATGTGGTGCGTGCCGGCCGTCCACTCGCCGCCGCCGTTGCGGCGCGGGGTGGTCTCGTCGATGGTGATGTCCACGCCGCCCACGGCGTCGGTGAGCCGCTTGAAGCCGCTCCAGTCGATCACCGCGAGGTGGTCGATCTTGACCTCCGTCATGCGCTGCACGGTGTCGATGAGCAGCGGAGGGCCGCCGTAGGAGAAGGCCGCGTTGAGCTTGGCGTCGCCCCGGCCGGGGATGTTCACCCAGGAGTCGCGGGGCAGGGAGACGACGTAGCCGCCGTCGCGGCCCTCGGGGAGGTGGACGAGCATCATCGTGTCGCTGCGCTGCGCACCCGGCTGCCAGCTGTGCTCACCGGCGCCGTCGCCGGTGAGCGGGAGGTCGGAGCGGGCGTCGACGCCGATGAGAAGGTACGTTTCGCCGCCCTTGGACGGCGCCGGCTGGTGCTTGTCGGGGACGTTCGTCGGGAAGGCGTTCGGGATGCGGTCGACGCGCCCGGTGTAGTGCTCGTACGCCCACCAGAGGCCGCCGGCGGCCATGAGCACGCCGGCGACCAGCATGATCACGGCGCCGAGGAGCACCTTGCGGCCGCGGCCCATGCGGCGGCGGGGCGCGGCGTGCGAGGGGGCGTCGGCGGGGTCGTCGGGGGGCGGGCCGGCCGGGTCGGCGGCCGGGCCCCGGCCGTCGGTTCCCTTGGGCACGTCCGGGTCCGTTCCCGGTGCGCCCGGCGTCCCCTGCGCGCCCGGCGCGAACGCCGCGTCCACGTACGCCGCGTGCGCCGCCGTCGACATGTCCCCGGCGTACGGCGCCTCCGGTTCGCGGGCGCGCGGCGTGCCGGGCTCGTCGGTTCCGCTGCCCGCTCCGTCCAGATGCTGCCTCGCCACGATCCCCACTCCTTATTCGTGCACGTTCATGAGTCAGACTCCGCACCCGGGCCCATGGTTGCCCAGGTGGGTGTGTCGGAGCCCGCCGTTATGCTCGGGACCATGACCTTGAAGATCACCGTCATCGGCACCGGCTACCTCGGGGCCACGCACGCCGCCGCGATGGCGGAGCTGGGCTTCGACGTGCTCGGCCTGGACGTGATCGAGGAGAAGGTCAAGCTGCTGTCCACGGGCAGAGTGCCGATCTACGAGCCGGGCCTGGAAGACCTGCTGCGCCGGCACGTCCCCGGCGTCGAGGGCTCGTCCGGCCGGCTGCGTTTCACCACGTCGTACGCGGAGGCCGCGGCCTTCGGCGACGTGCACTTCGTCTGTGTCAACACGCCGCAGAAGCAGGGTGAGTACGGCTGCGACATGAGCTACGTCGACGCCGCGATCGACACCCTGGCGCCCCGGCTCGACCGCCCGTGCCTGGTCGTCGGCAAGTCCACGGTGCCGGTGGGCTCCGCGGCCCGGCTGGCGCGCCGGCTGGCCGAACTGGCGCCGGCGGGCGAGCAGGCCGAGCTGGCGTGGAACCCGGAGTTCCTGCGCGAGGGCTTCGCCGTCGAGGACACCCTGCGCCCGGACCGTATCGTCGTCGGCGTGGCGGGCGAGCGCGCCGAGAAGGTGCTGCGCGAGGTGTACGCCACGCCGCTGGACTCCGGTACGCCGTTCGTGGTCGCCGACTACCCGACCGCCGAACTGGTGAAGACGGCCGCCAACGCCTTCCTCGCCACCAAGATCTCGTTCATCAACGCCATGGCCGAAATCTGCGAGGCCGCGGGCGGTGACGTCGTCAAGCTGGCCGAGGCCATCGGCTACGACGACCGGATCGGCAAGAAGTTCCTGCGCGCCGGGATCGGCTTCGGCGGCGGCTGCCTGCCCAAGGACATCCGCGCCTTCATGGCCCGCGCCGGCGAACTCGGCGCGGACCAGGCGCTGACGTTCCTCCGCGAGGTCGACTCGATCAACATGCGCCGCCGCGCCCACATGGTCGAACTCGCCCGCGAAGCCTGCGACGGCTCCTTCCTCGGGCAGCGGATCGCCGTGCTGGGCGCGACGTTCAAGCCCGACTCCGACGACGTACGCGACTCGCCCGCGCTCAACGTCGCCGGCCAGATCCACCTCCAGGGCGGCCAGGTCACCGTCTACGACCCGAAGGGCATGGACAACGCCCGGCGCCTCTTCCCCACCCTGCGCTACGCCGGGTCGGCGGAGGACGCGCTGCGCGGCGCCGACCTCGTGCTGCACGTCACCGAGTGGCCGGAGTTCCGCGCCCTCGACGCCGGGCATCTGGCGACGGTCGTCTCCCGGCCGCATCTGATCGACGGCCGGAACACGCTCGACCCGGTGCCGTGGCGCGCCGCGGGCTGGACGTTCCGCGCGATGGGCCGCCCGACGGCGTAGCGCGCACCCGGGCGGTGCCGGCGCGGCGGGCCGTCCCGTACGCCGTGGCCCCGACGCCGGGCACGCAGAGCCCCCCGTTCCGCCGGAAACGGGGGGCTGCGCCGTGCGGGGGACCCTCAGAGGGAGACGCCGTTGTCGCGCAGGTACGCGACCGGGTCGACGTCCGAACCGTAGTCCGGGCTGGTGCGCACCTCGAAGTGCAGGTGCGGCCCGGTGGAGTTGCCGGTGGAACCGACCAGACCGATCTGGTCGCCGGCGCCCACGCTCTGGCCCACGCTCACCGAGGTGGACGACAGGTGGGCGTACTGGCTGTAGCGGCCGTCGTCGTGCTTGATCACGACGGCGATGCCGTACGCGCCGCCGTCGGCGCCGTTGCCGGCCTTGACGACGGTGCCGGAGGTGACGGCCTTGACCGGGGTGCCGGTGCCGGCGGAGAAGTCGACACCGGTGTGGTAACCGCTGGACCACGAGCCGCCCGCGGCCCGGTACGCCGTGGAGAGACCGGCGTCGATCGGGGCGGAGAACCCGCCCGCGGGAGCGGCCTCGGCGGACTGCTCCTCCTGCTGCGGCTCCTCGGCCGCCGGCTCCTCCTGCTGCGCGGCGGACGGCTGGGCCGACGTGGTCTCCGGCTCCTCCAGGGTGACCTCGTCGCCGCCGTCGAACTCGTACTTCTGACCGGGGAAGATCAGGTCCGGGTCGTCGCCGATGACGTCCTTGTTGCCCTCGTAGATCGACTGCCAACCGCCCGCGATGCCGTGCTTGCGAGCAATGTCCCACAGGGTGTCGCCGGAGACGACGGTGTAGTCGCCGGCCTTCTCGTACTTCTTCTCCGGCGCCTTGTCCTGCTTCGGGGCCTCCTCCTTCGCGGCCTGCTCCTGCCGGGCGGGCTGCTCGGACCCGGTCTGCGCCGCGGGCTCGCTGTTCTCGCCACCACCGGTGGAGAGGTCCGGGGCGGGGCCGCCCTGGGTGAGTCCGGCCTGGACCGAGCAGACCGGCCAGGCGCCGGGGCCCTGCGAGGCGAGGACCTTCTCGGCGATCTCGATCTGCTGCTCCTTGGTGGCCTGGTCGGCGCGCGGCGCGTACTGCGTGCCACCGAAGCCCTCCCAGGTGCTCTGCACGAACTGCAGCCCGCCGTAGAAGCCGTTACCCGTGCTGATGCTCCAGTCGCCGCCGCTCTCGCACTGGGCCACGCGGTCCCAGGTGTCGACGGAGGCGGCCTGGGCGTGGCCGCCGGCGATGAGGGGGATGGCGACGCCGGCGCTGCCGGCGGTGATGATGAGGGCCCTGCTGCCCCGGGCTATCCGGCCCAGGCGACGGTGACGTCCGCGTGCGGACATGGACATGCTCCTCTCCGACGCCTGCGAGGTGAGCTGTCGGGTTCGAGCTGGAGATGCCCGGCCATGCGGAGCATGGCTTCACCCCAAGCCGTCCCGCGCTTGCGCGCAGGCCGGCACTTACCTGGGTCCCCCGCTCCTGCCGTGAAAGCTGAAGTGCCTGCCCGTCGCCGCCGACAGGATTCGGCGTTACGGCGACGAGGTACCCGCATCGGTGGCGCGAGCACGGCGAGCACCGTAATCACACAGCCGAAAACAGAACAAGCTGTGAACCGTCATCAAGGCCGTTCCCCACATCACATCGGAATCAGCCCGACAATCGCCACATCCCGCGCCGGTCCTCAAACCCCTCTCCCCGGTGGAGACTTGTCGACATCAGAGGAGTCGGACACATTGCCCCAGGGCGTGAAAATTCTGTGAGTGACTTATGTCACTCTGCTCACTTCTGGACCTCCGCGGGGCCGTCGAGCTGTTCGATGGTGGCGATCGACGGGCCGCGCCGCGCGGCCACTTCGCGCGCCGCCGCCTCGGCGTCGCGCAACACCCGTAGCGCGTTGGCCCACAGCAGCCTGGCCAGGTCTTCTTCCGACCAACGGCGGTGCAGGAGCTCGGCGACGAGGTGCGGATAACCGGCCACGTCGGCGAGGTCTTCCGGCGTGAACGGCGTGCCGTCGAAGTCGCCCCCGATACCGATATGGTCGATTCCCGCCACTTCGCGCATATGATCCAGATGATCCGCCACGGTCGCGGCCGTCGCCTGCGGCCGCGGGTTCGCCTCCTCGAACGCACGCCGCACACGGACCGCTTCGCCGTCCGCACCGAAGGGGTCCAGGCCCCGGGCGCTCATGTGCGCGTCCACCTCCGCGGTCCACGCCACGGCGGCGGGCAGGACGAACTTCGGCACGAACGTGGCCATCGCCACACCGCCGTTGGCGGGGAGCATTTCCAGCACGTCGTCCGGAATGTTGCGTGGGTGGTCACACATGGCGCGAGCGGACGAATGGGAGAAAACGACCGGCGCTTCGGTGACGCGCAGCGCGTGGCGCATGGTCGCGGGAGCCACGTGGGAGAGGTCGACGAGCATGCCGACCCGGTTCATCTCGCGCACCACCTCCTCGCCGAAGGCGGTGAGCCCGCCGTGCCGCGGCTCGTCGGTGGCGGAGTCGGCCCAGTCGGTGTTGTCGTTGTGCGTGAGCGTCATGTAGCGCACGCCGAGCCGGTGGAAGGCGCGGAGGGTGGCGAGCGAGTTGGCGATGGAGTGCCCGCCCTCGGCCCCCATCAGCGAGGCGATCCGCCCGTCGGCCCGCGCCGCCTCCACCTCGTCGGCGGTCACGGCGAGTCGCAGCTCCCCCGGATAGCGGTCGACGAGCTGCCGCACCACGTCGATCTGCTCCAGACACGCACTCACGGCGGCGTCCCCGGCCAGCTCGGTGCTCACGTACACGGACCAGAACTGCGCCCCCACCCCGCCGGCCCGCAGCCGCGGGATGTCGGTGTGCAGCCGCGCACTCTGGTCGACGGCGATGTCGCGCCGGTCGATGTCGTACGTCACCTGCTCGCGCAGGGCCCAGGGAAGGTCGTTGTGCCCGTCGACGACGGGGTGCGCCCGCAGCACCTCGCGCGCACGCGCGATGAGTTCGCTGGTCATGGGGTCGTCCTCCCTGCGCGGATAGCGTGAGGTACACGCTATCCGCGCAGGCTGACAGCAGGGCGACCGGGCCCGGATCGGACGGTGTGTCAGGTGGCGGGGGTGGTTTTGCGGCGGAGACGGGCGCCCTTCTCCTGGGCCTGGGCGTTCAGATCCTCCTGGAACGTCGTCATCCGGGCGCGGAGGTCCTCGTCGTGGGTGGCCAGGATGCGGGCGGCCAGGAGGCCCGCGTTGCGGGCGCCGGCCACGGAGACCGTGGCGACCGGGACGCCCGCGGGCATCTGGACGATCGAGAGCAGGGAGTCCATGCCGTCGAGGTACTTCAGGGGCACCGGGACGCCGATGACCGGGAGGGGGGTGACGGAGGCGAGCATGCCCGGGAGGTGGGCGGCGCCGCCGGCGCCGGCGATGAGGGTGCGCAGGCCGCGGGCCGCGGCCTGTTCGCCGTAGGAGATCATCTCGCGCGGCATCCGGTGCGCGGAGACGACGTCGACCTCGTACGGGACCTCGAACTCGTCGAGGGCCTGCGCCGCCGCCTCCATGACCGGCCAGTCGGAGTCGGAGCCCATGACGATGCCGACCAGCGGGCTGTTCTCCGCGCTCATACGATGCTCATTCCGTGATCGTCCCCCGCAGGTAGTCGGCGGCGTGGCGGGCGCGTGCGCGCACGTCGGCCAGGTCGTCGCCATAGGTGTTGACGTGGCCGACCTTGCGGCCGGGCTTCACGTCCTTGCCGTACATGTGGATCTTGAGCCCCGGGTCCCGGGCCATGCAGTGCAGGTACGCCGGGTACATGTCGGGGTAGTCGCCGCCGAGGACGTTCGCCATCACCGTCCACGGGGCGCGCGGGCGCGGGTCGCCCAGCGGCAGGTCGAGCACGGCGCGTACGTGGTTGGCGAACTGCGAGGTGACGGCGCCGTCCTGGGTCCAGTGGCCGGAGTTGTGCGGGCGCATGGCCAGCTCGTTGACGAGGATCCGGGGCTCGCCGTCCGGGCCGGCCGCCTCGAACAGCTCCACCGCGAGGTGGCCCACGACGTCCAGCTCCATCGCGATCCGCAGCGCGAGCTGCTGCGTCCGCACCGCGGCCTCCGGCGCCAGCCCGGGCGCCGGGGCGATGACCGTGTCGCAGACGCCGCCGACCTGGACGGACTCCACCACCGGGTACGCGACCGCCTGGCCGCTGGGCGAGCGGACGACGTTCGCGGCCAGCTCGCGGCGGAAGTCGACCAGCTCCTCGGCCAGCACCGGGACGCCCGCGCGGAACGGCTGCGCGGCGTCCTCCTCCGTACGTACGACCCACACGCCCTTGCCGTCGTACCCGCCGCGGACCGTCTTCAGCACCACCGGGAAGCCGCCGCCCTCGCGCGCGAAGCGCGCCACGTCCGCCGGTCCCGACACGATCCGGTGCCGCGGGCAGGGGATGCCCAGCTCCGTCAGCCGGGCCCGCATCGCGCCCTTGTCCTGCGCGTACACCAGCGCGTCCGGGCCCGGCCTGACCGCGACGCCCTCGGCCTGCAGGGCCCGCAGATGCTCGGTCGGTACGTGCTCGTGGTCGAACGTGATCACGTCGCAGCCGCGGGCGAACTCACGCAGCGTGTCGAGATCGCGGTAATCCCCGACGACCGTGTCGCCCGCCACCAGGGCCGCGGAGTCCGTGCTGGTGCCGCTGAGGAGCTTGAACCTGATGCCGAGGGGGATGCCTGCCTGGTGGGTCATCCGGGCGAGCTGTCCCCCGCCGATCATGCCGACTACCGGGAATGTCACGCGTCCCAGCGTATCGGCCGGCCGGGCGGACCCGCCCCCTCCGTCGGCGGGCCCGGTTAGCATGAGGTCTCCGGTCCGCCGGAGAGGACCGGGACCAGGGGAACGCAACCGACCATCGGAGTCTGACGATCTTGATGAGTGCACGGCACCCGGGGGTATCGCGGCTGCGCCGCCTGAGCCGCGAGGTGGCCGAGTTCGCGGCGGTCGGGGGCGTCGGCGTCCTGGTCAACCTGGCGGTCTTCAACCTCGTGCGGAACTCCACGGAGCTGCCCGTGGTCCGCTGCAGCATGATCGCGACGGCCGTCGCGATCATCTTCAACTACATAGGCTTCCGGTACTTCACGTACCGCGACCGGGACAAGACCCGGCCGCCGCGCGAGTTCACCCTGTTCCTGGTCTTCAGCACCGCCGGGCTCGTCATCGAGAACGGCGTGCTGTACGTCGCCACGTACGGGTTCGACTGGGACACCCCGCTGCAGAACAACATCTTCAAGTTCCTGGGGATCGGGGTGGCGTCGCTGTTCCGCTTCTGGTCGTACCGGAGCTGGGTGTTCCGTGCGGTGCCCGCGGCCCGGCCCGCCGCCGCGCCCGCGGAGCCCGGCGAAGCCGGCGAGATAGCCGCGGACCCCGAGGTGCGGATCCCGGGCAGCCGGCGGAAGCCGCGGGAGTCCAAGGCGCCCGAGGAGTCCAAGGCGCCCGAGGAGTCCGAGGAGCCGGAGGAACCCGAGGCGCAGGAAGAGGCGGTCGGAGCGCGGCGGTAGCGTCCGCTTGGCGTACGAGCCTTCGCGCACCACCCGTACGCGCCCCGTACCCCCGCAAGCCGTCCTCGCGCCCCCGTACCGGAGCCCGCCGCGCGGCCCGTACGCCCCCTCAGTGGTCCTCGTGCTCCCGCGCGAGGAACAGCGCGAACGTCGTCGGCTTCTGCTGCACCAGCTCCAGCCGCCCCCCGTCCGCCTCCGCCAGGTCGCGGGCGACCGCCAGCCCCAGCCCCGTCGAGTTGCGCCCGCTGACCGTACGCTCGAAGACCCGGGAGCCGAGGTCCGCGGGCACGCCCGGGCCCTCGTCCGTGACCTCCGCGACCACCTGGTTGCCCGTGACCCGGGTGCGCAGCGCGACGGTCCCCGCGCCGTGCATCAGCGCGTTCTCGATCAGCGTCGCGAGCACCTGCGCCACCGCCCCCGGCGTGCCCACAGCACGCAGCTTCTTCTTGCCGGAGCGGACGATCGCCCGCCCCTCGCCGCGGTACGCGGGCCGCCACTCCTCCAACTGCTGCTTGACGACCTCGTCCAGGTCGAAGCCCATGCCCGCGCCGGCCTTGGGGTCCCGGGACTTGGTCAGCAGCCGCTGCACCACGTCCGTCAGCCGCTCCACCTGGGTGAGCGCGACCGCCGCCTCCTCCTTGACCGTCGCCGGGTCGTCGGTGAGCGCGATCTCCTCCAGCCGCATGGACAGCGCGGTCAGCGGCGTACGGAGCTGGTGGGAGGCGTCCGCGGCCAGCCGCCGCTCGGCCGTGAGCATCCGCGCGATCCGCTCGGCGCTGGCGTCCAGCACGTCGGCGACGCGGTCCAGCTCGGGGACACCGTAGCGGCGGTGGCGGGTGCGCTGGTCGCCGGAGCCGAGGCGCTCGGCGGTCTCGGCGAGGTCGGTGAGCGGTGCGGTGAGGCGGTTGGCCTGGCGGACGGCGAGCAGCACGGCGGCGCCGACGGCCAGCAGCGCCACGGCGAAGATGATCAGCAGGGTCTGGCCCAGCTCGTCGTTGACCCGGTCGCGGGCCTCCTTGACCGTGACCCGCTCGCCCCTGCTGCCGGTCTCGGTGGCCTCGATGACCGAGCCCTCGGGCCGCTCACCGATCTTGAGCGGCGGCCCGCCCGGCAGCTCCACCTCGGCGTAGCGCCCGTCCGTGACCTGCGCGGCGAGCGCCTGGCGGGTCACCCGCGCATCGTCGGCGATCTTGCCTTCCACGACGCTGAACAGCCGCACGGCCTCGGATTGCACCCGGTCGCGCGCGGCGGCCTCGATGGTGCGGGTCTCGACGATGACGAGCGAGACGCCGAAGACGGCGATGACGACGAGCACGACCGCGAGGGTGCTGTTGATGAGCCGTCTGCGCATGGCTGCCGGAGGCCGCGGGCGGCCGGCCTAGCTCTTCTCGAAGCGGAAGCCCACTCCGCGGACCGTCGCGATGTAGCGGGGGTTCGCGGCGTCGTCGCCGAGCTTCTTGCGCAGCCACGAGATGTGCATGTCGAGCGTCTTGGTGGACGACCACCACGTCGTGTCCCACACCTCGCGCATCAACTGCTCGCGCGTGACGACCCGGCCCGCGTCGCGCACCAGCACCCGCAGCAGGTCGAACTCCTTCGCCGTGAGCTGCAGCTCCTCGTCGCCGAGCCAGGCACGGTGCGAGTCGGTGTCGATGCGTACGCCGTGGGTGGCGGGCGGCTGCGCCTCGGTGGAGCCGCGGCGCAGCAGGGCGCGGACCCGGGCGAGCAGCTCGGCGAGGCGGAAGGGCTTGGTGACGTAGTCGTCGGCGCCCGCGTCGAGGCCGACGACGGTGTCCACCTCGTCCGCGCGGGCGGTGAGCACCAGAACGGGGAAGCCGTGCCCGTCGGCGCGCAGCCGCCGGCACACCTCCAGGCCGTCCATGCCGGGCAGGCCCAGGTCGAGCACGAGGAGGTCGACGCCGCCGCGGAGCCCGGCACCGAGCGCCGTGGGACCGTCTTCTCGGACCTCCACCTCGTAGCCCTCCCGGCGCAGCGCGCGGGCCAGCGGTTCCGAGATGGCCGCGTCGTCCTCGGCCAGCAGTACTCGGGTCATGGTGCGATGGTAGACCTCCCGTCACCGAGAGTGGGCCGGTGGCGTCGGGTTCCCTCACCTCCCGGTACGCGGTCGAACGCCTCGGCGGCGCTCGTGCGCCGGTTCGCGCCGCCCACCGGGTCGCGGTCGCCGGATCGCGGGGCGGGGCGTCGTCGGCGACCATGAGGGCACCGGGCCGGCCGGTCCGCGGGGAGGCGGGTGCGATGGCTGCGGTACGGGTCCGGTGGCGGCGGCTCGTGGCCGCGGTGCTGGGGACCGCCGCGGCGCTCACGGCGGTGGTGGTGCAGCCGGCCGGGATCGTGCCCGCGGAGCGCACGGCGGAGCAGCGCGCCGGCGCAGCCGGGGCGCTCAGGCGCAGTGTCGAGGCGTACGGGGAGCATCCGCGGCAGCGGGTCATCGTCCACTGGCAGCCGCGGCGGGTGCTCCGCGGCGGCCTCGTGGTGGTGCACGGCGGGTACTGGTCGTACGACACCGACTGGGAGGACTGGGCGCGGGCCTTCGCCCGGCGCGGCTACGCGGTCTTCGACGCCGGGTACCGCCTGGCCCCCGGGGTGCCGTGGCCGGGGCAGCGGGACGACGTGCTGGCGGCGCTGCGGTGGGTGCGGCGCAACGCCGCCGGGTACGCCGTGGATCCGGCGCGCGTGGCGGTGCTGGGCTCGTCGGCGGGCGGGCAGCTCGCCGTCGCCGCGGCCGTGTACGGGGCGGGGGCGTCGCACAGCGCCGGGGTGGTGGCGCTGTCGCCGGTGGCGTCGCCGTACCGGGCCTGGCTGGACGGCGGGGCGCCGGGGGCGACGGCGGCGGAGCGGCGGCTGCGGGCGAGCGCGGAGCGACTGGCGGGGTGCGTACCGGACGGCGCCCCGGCGCTGTCGGTTGACCCGGCGTGCCGGCGGGCGTGGTGGTCGCTGGACCCGCGGAGCGAGGCGTCCGGGCGGGACGACGCCCCGATGCTGCTGCTCCACTCGGCGGACGACTTCGTCCCGGCGTACCACTCCGAGGCGGTGGCGGCGGCGGAGCGGGCGCGCGGAATGCCGCCGGGGGACGTACGGGTGCGGGTGGTGCCGGGCAGCGCGCACGGGATGCGGCTGCTGACCCGGCCGGGGGTGCTGGAGGGGATCGAGGGGTGGCTGCGGGGGCGGATCGGCTAGGCGTACGCGGCGGGTGGGGCGTAGGACCATCGGCTCGTACGATGTGCGGCGGCCGGGACACCTACGGCGTACGGCAAGCGGCCCGTATGACGAACCGTCAGTGGTACGTACGACACGTCAGAGCGGCGCCGACAGCTCCGCCCACACCGTCTTGCCCGCCGCTCCCGTCTCCCGCTGCACGCCCCAGTCGAGGCACAGCCGCTGCACGATGAACATCCCGTGCCCGCCCGGCCTGCTGGCCCGGTGCGGGGTGCGCGGCTCGGGTGTGCCCGTGCCGGAGTCGCTGACCTCCAGCCGCAGCACCTTGCCCGCCGTGCGCAGCCGCAGTTCGTCCGGGCCGCCGCCGTGCAGGCAGGCGTTCGTGACCAGCTCCGAGACGACGAGCAGGACGTCCTCCGCGGCCGCGCGCTGCTCGGCGTTGACCGCGGGCAGCCAGCCCCAGTCCTCCAGCGCCCGGCGGGCGAAGTCGCGGGCGCGGGGCACCATGCCGCTGGCGCCGACGAGCCGCAGCCGGCGCACCTGTCCCGCGGGGGCGGGCTCGCCGGCCGGATCGGCCGCGGCGGCCTCGGCGCCCCGGCGCGCGGGCGCGGCGGCGCCGCTGCCGGCCTCGCCCTCCGGTGGCAGTGCACCCGGCGGCAACGACCTGAAGCTCATCGCCTCACGACACCCCCTTCGCGCAACTGCACGCCCGTTCGCGCACCCGTCCCGCGCATTCGCGCCCTTCCTGCCCGTTCCAGAAGTTTCGCCTGGGCTTCTGCCCTACGAGATCGCGGAAACACCCCCGAGTTTCCCCGGGACGCTGTGACGCGCATCACCTGCCGCACCTGCCCCACCCGGCATCCGGCGACCGGGAGGTCACTCCGCGAGTGCGGCCTCCAGGGTGTCGTGCAGGGAGAAGACTGCCTCCGCACCCGTGATCTCGAAGACTCTGGCCACCACGGGCTGCAGCCCCGCGAGGTGCACGGCTCCCCCGTCGGCCTCGGCTTTGAGGCGGGCACCGAGGAGCACGTTCAGCCCGGTCGAGTCGCAGAACTCCAGGCGTGAGCAGTCGAGTACGAGCCGGCTGCGGCCGCCGGCGATACATCGCTCCAGCGGCTCCCGCAGCACCTCGGCCGTGTGGTAGTCGAGTTCACCCGCTGGTGTGAGGACGGCGCTCCCGCCATGGACCCGCACGTCGACGTGCAGTCGGCCGCGGCTCGGGCTTCCGGCGGTTCCGGCGTCCATGCGCGCTTGTCTCCTGACCTTCGGACTGTCGTGCAATGCAGCCCCGACCTTACGCCTTTGGTCACACGTTCGGCACCCGAACAACCAACATAATAGGGCAAATACGGACACCTGATTCTTGCACCGGAGGGGAGAAGCGGGTAGGGCTAGAGGGACTCACCACACGTGGCCTTGGGAGGCGCCGCAGACCACAGCGGACAAGAACTGGCATCGGCAGCCGCATTGCCGAGAACGATGGAGGACAAATGTCAACCCGGCTCGACGCCGCGGCGAGCACGCCGCCGGCACGACCCCACGCCGAGCGCGGCGACGACCACACTGAGCACCACGGCGCGGACACCGTCGTCTCCCGTGGCGAGACCGGCGGCGAGGACTCCGCCGACCCGGCCACCGAGGACACCGCCGGCACCGCCGGCACCGCGGCGGCGTTCACGGGGAGCATCGACGAGCTGGAGGGCATCGCCTTCGACGAGGTCGCCCCCGCGGACGCGCGGGCCATGTCGAAGACCCTCTTCGACCGGCTCGGCACCCTCGAAGAGGGCACCCACGAGTACTCGTACGTGCGCAACACCCTGATCGAACTCAACCTGGCGCTGGTGAAGTTCGCCGCCTCCCGGTTCCGCTCGCGCAGCGAGCCGATGGAGGACATCATCCAGGTCGGCACCATAGGGCTCATCAAGGCGATCGACCGCTTCGAGCCCACCCGCGGGGTGGAGTTCCCCACCTTCGCGATGCCGACGATCATCGGCGAGATCAAGCGCTTCTTCCGCGACACCTCCTGGTCCGTACGCGTCCCGCGGCGGCTGCAGGAGCTGCGCCTCGACCTGGCGAAGGCGGGCGACGAGCTGGCACAGCAGCTCGACCGCGCCCCCACGGTCGACGAGCTGGCCGAGCGGCTGGACATCGGCCGGGACGAGGTCATCGAGGGCATGGCCGCCTCGAACGCCTACACCGCCAGCTCGCTGGACGCCCAGCCCGAGGAGGACGACTCCGAGAGCGCCCTCGCCGACCGCATCGGCTACGAGGACCACGGCCTGGAGGGCATCGAGTACGTCGAGTCCCTCAAGCCGCTGATAGCGGAGCTCACGCCGCGCGACCGGAAGATCCTCTCGCTGCGCTTCGTGGCCAACATGACCCAGTCGGAGATCGGCGAGGAGCTGGGCATCTCGCAGATGCACGTCTCGCGGCTGCTGTCGCGGACGCTGGTGCGGCTGCGCAAGGGGCTGATGGTCGAGGAGTAGGCCGCGGGCCGCCTCCTCGCCTCCCGCCTCCCCGGGTTTCCGGGGAGGCGGTGCCATGATCGCCCCATGGCCTCCCCCCGACGGCGGCCCGGCCGCCCGGCCCCGGTGCCCGCCCTGCTCACGGCGCTGGCGCTGGCGTGGACGAGCGCGTGCGGACTGCCGGGCGGGGACGGGCCGGAGTCGCCGGACGCCGGTCCCGCCTCGTACGAACCGGCCCCCGGCGGCGAGGAGTGGACCCCCTGCCCGCTGACGGGCATGGAGCGGCGCGAGTGCCGCGGCGTCACCGTGCCCGTCGGCGGGGACGGCCACGAGACCCTCCGCCTCGCGCTCTCCCGGCTGCCCGCCCGCGACCCCGGCCGCCGCATCGGGGCGCTCGTCCTCGCGCCCGGCGGACCGGGCCTGTCGGGCCTCCAGGAGGCCGTCTCGGCCGGCGTCGACTACCCCCGCGCGCTGCGCGACCGCTTCGACATCGTCGGCTACGACCGCCGCGGCACCGGCCGCAGCCACCGCGTCGACTGCGGTGAGCCCGCCGGCGCCCTGGACCGCCTCGGCACCGCGCGCAGCCTCCGGCTCGTCCGGGACGTCACCGCCGTCGACGCCGCCGCCCGCGACTACGTAGAGGGCTGCCGCATCTCCTACGGCCCGCTGCTGGCCCGCCTCGGCTCCCGCGCCGGCGCGACGGACCTGGAGCGGGTCCGGCGGGCGCTGGGCGAGGAGCGGATCAGCCTGCTGCTGCACTCGTACGCCACGGTGGCCGGCCAGGTCTACCTGAGCCGCCACCCGGAGCGGGTGCGCGCGGCGGTCTTCGACGGAGTCGTCGACCCGGACCGGCGGGGCACGTCCTATGTACTGAGGACGCTGCACACCCGCCAGGAACTGGACGACGAACACGTGCCGGAGCCGGTGCCCGGAGCCGCATCGAAGGCGGTACCGCCCGACGTGCGGGCGGCGTTCGACGAACTGGACCCGGGGCCGCCGCCGCTCGCCCTCTTCCTGGGGGTCCACTGCACCGACTTCCGGTGGCCGGGGAACCTGCGGGCGCTGCTGCGGGAGCTGGACGACGCTCACGAGGCACGGTGGCGGACGCGGACGGTGGCGCGCGACTACGCGCCCTGCGTGCACTGGCCGGGGCGCGGGGAGCCGCTGGGCGCGGTCCGGCCCGGGGCCGGCGAGGGGGACCACGGCGCGGCCGACGGGGCGGATCTGCTGCTGGTCAACAGCGAGGACGACATCCGCACGCCGGCGGCGGGCGCGGAGCGCGTCGCGATGCGGTTCCGGGCGCCGCTGCTGACGGTGCCGGGCGGGCGGCACGGGCTGGTGGGCTTCGGCAACGAGTGCGCGGAGCGCGCGGCGGTGGACCATCTGACGGCGCGGCCCGCGGCGGAGCCGGACGCCGGCAACGGTTGCTGACCGGCGCGCTCGCGTCGGTCGTCCGTCCTCAGTTGCCGGCCGGCACGCCCGCGCCCGGTCGTCGCTCCTCAGTTGCCGCCCGGCGCGGTCACCCGCTCCCCCCGGCGCCACACCTCCGCCACCAGCGGCACCCCCGGCCGGTACGCCAGGTGTACGTGGCTGGGCGCGTCCAGCAGCGCCGCGTCCGCCCGCGCGCCCGGCGCGAGGCAGCCCACGTCCGTGCGCCGCAGCGCCGCCGCGCCGCCCGCCGTCGCGGACCACACCGCCTCGTCCGGCGTCATGCCCATCTCCCGTACCGCGACGGCCACGCAGAACGGCATGGAGCTGGTGAACGAGGAGCCCGGGTTGCAGTCCGTCGACAGCGCCACCGTCACTCCCGCGTCCAGCACCCGGCGCACGTCCGGATAGACCGCCCGCGTCGAGAACTCGCAGCCCGGCAGGAACGTCGCCACCGTCACCCCCGACGCCAGCGCGGCCACGTCCGCGTCGGTCAGATGCGTCAGATGGTCCGCGGAGGCGGCCTCCAGCTCGACGGCGAGCTGCACCCCCGGCCCGTACGACAGTTGGTTCGCGTGCACCCGCGGGGTCAGGCCGCGTACCTTCCCGGCCACGAGGACCGCCCGCGCCTGGTCGCCGTCGAACGCGCCCTTCTCACAGAAGACGTCGATCCACCGCGCGTACGGCGCACAGGCGTCCAGCATCTCGCCGGTGACCAGGTCGACGTACGCGCCCGGATCGTCCGCGTACTCCGGCGCGACGACATGGGCACCGAGGTACGTGACCTCCTCCACCTGCTCCGCCGCGACCCGCAGTCCCCGCGCCTCGTCCGCCGCGGTCAGCCCGTAGCCGGACTTCGTCTCCAGCGTCGTCGTGCCCTGGCGGAGCATCTCCCGGACGAACCGGGCGAGGTTGGCCGCCAGTTCCTCGTCGGTCGCGGCGCGGGTGGCGGCGACCGTCGTGCGGATGCCGCCCGCCGTGTACGGGCGGCCTGACATCCGGGCGGCGAACTCGCGGGTGCGGTCGCCGGCGAAGACGAGGTGGGAGTGCGAGTCGACGAAGCCCGGCAGCAGGGCCCGGCCCGCCGCGTCGTACGCCACGTCCGCGGCCGGCGCCGCGTCGGCCGCGCCGACCCAGGCGACGCGGTCGCCGTCGAAGACGACGGCCGCGTCCTGAAGCAGGCCGAGCGGCCCGTCGCCGAGGGCCGGGTCGTTGGTGACCAGGCTGCCGATGTTGACGATGGCGGTGGCGGTCATGTTCCTGCCCTCGGGGTCGGTGGCGTGCGGGACGGGGATACGGGAGTCAGCCGCGCAGCGCCGCGAGCGCCGCCGTCAGCGCCCCGGGTACGTCCTCCACGAGCGCGTGCACCCCGTCCCGTACGACGTGCCGGCCCCCCACCACCGTGTGCCGCACGTCCGCCGCCGTCGCCGCGAACACCGCCGTCTCCGCGCCGAGCCGCGGCACCGCGCCCGCCGTGCGCACGCTGTCCAGCGCCACGGTGGTGAAGTCCGCGAGGCCGCCCGGCTCCAGCCGGGCCGGCGCGTCCCAGCCGAGGGCTTCGTAGCCGCCCTCGGTGGCGGCGCGCAGCAACTGGTGGGCGGTCCAGTGGCCGCGGCGGCGGGTGCGCAGCCGCTCGTTCAGCTCCAGCGCCCGCGCCTCCTCGAAGAGGTCGATCACGGCGTGGCTGTCGCTGCCCAGCGACAGCGGGCTGCCCGCCCGCTCCACGGCCGCGGCGGGGCCGATGCCGTCCGCGAGGTCCCGTTCTGTGGTGGGGCACATGCACACGCCGGTGCTGCTGCGGCCGAGGAGGGTGCGGTCGTCGGCGGTGAGGTGGGTGGCGTGCACGGCGGTGGTGTGGAGGCCGAGGACGCCGTGGTCGGCGAGGAGACGGGCGGGGGTGACGCCGTGGGCGGCGAGGCACGCCTCGTTCTCGGCGGGCTGCTCGGAGAGGTGGACGTGGAGCGGGACGCGGCGCGCCGCGGCCCAGCCGGCGACGGTGGCGAGCTGGCCGGCCGGGACGGCGCGTACGGAGTGGACGGCGGCGCCGACGCGGGCGGTGTCGTCGTCGGGGTCGAGGGCGGCCACGCGGGCGGCCCATGCGTCGGCGTCGCCGTCGCTGAAGCGGAGTTGGTGCCGCCCGGGGGGGTGGCCGAAGCCGGAGGCCAGGTACGCGGTGTCGAGCAGGGTCAGCCGGATCCCGGCCGCCGCGGCGGCGGCGATCAGCGCGTGGCCCATGGCGTTGGGGTCGTCGTAGCGGGCGCCGCCGGGCGCGTGGTGGACGTAGTGGAACTCGCCGACGCAGGTGACGCCGGCGAGCGCCATCTCGGCGTAGACGGCGCGGGCGAGGTCGTAGTACGTGTCGGGGGTGAGCCGGTCGGCGACGCCGTACATCACCTCGCGCCAGGTCCAGAACGTGCCGGAGCCGACCTGGACGGTGCCGCGCAGGGCGCGGTGGAAGGCGTGGCTGTGGGCGTTCGCCAGGCCGGGGAGGGTGAGGCCGCGCAGGACGACGGCGCCCGGCGGCGGTGCACCGGCCCCGGTCCGTACCGCGGCGAGCAGCCCGCCGGACGCCCGCGTCTCCAGGACGACGCCGGGTTCGACGACGCCGCCGACCCACGCCTGCTCCGCCCAGTACGTCGTCACGCGGCCCCTTCCGACCGTTGCGCCCTGCCCTCGTCCGGCCCCGGTGCCGAGGCCGGCTCTGCCGGCTCCGGTGCCGGCCGTCGTGCACCGTCCTCGTCGCCGGCCAGGTCCGCCAGCACGTCCGCCAGCGCCCGTACGCCCGCCGCACAGTCGTCCTCGTCGGCCGACTCGGCCGGCGCGTGCGAGACGCCCGTCGGATTCCGTACGTACAGCATGGCCGCCGGCACCGCCCCGGACAGGATCCCGGCGTCGTGTCCCGCCCCCGTCGGAAGCAGGGGCGCGCCGCCGAGGCGCGCGGCGAGGCGGTCGCGCAGGGCGTGGTCGAAGTCGACGACGGGCGTCAGCGACTCGCGGGTGACCTCCAGCGCGGTGCCGTCGCGGCCGGCGCGCTCGCGGGCGGCCTGCTCGACGGCGGCGACGAGGGTGTGCAGGGTCTCCTCGTCGGCGGCGCGGGAGTCGAGCCAGCCGCGGACGAGCGCGGGGATGGCGTTGACGCCGTTGGGCTCGACGGCGACCTTGCCGAAGGTGGCGCGGGCACCGGCCTGCGCGGCCTTCTTGCGGGCGGAGAGCACCGTGTGGGCGTAGGTCAGCATCGGGTCGTGGCGGTCCTCCATCCGGGTCGTGCCCGCGTGGTTGGCCTCGCCGCGGAAGTCGAACCGCCAGCGGCCGTGCGGCCAGATCGCCGACGCCACGCCGACCGCGTGCTCCGTACCGGCGAGCGCCACGCCCTGCTCGACGTGCAGCTCGACGAAGGCGCCGATGCGCGCCAGCCGCCCGGGGTCGGGGCCGAGGGCGGCGGGGTCGTGGCCCGCGCGCTCCATCGCCCGCGGCAGGGTGACGCCGTCGGCGTCGCGCAGCTCGTGGGCGGCGGCGGCGGTGAGCTGCCCGGCGGCCAGCCGGGAGCCGACGCAGGCCAGGCCGAAGCGGGCGCCTTCCTCGTCGCCGAAGTTGACGACGCCGAGGGGGCGGTCGGGGCGGGCGCCGCGGGCGCGCAGCTCGTCGAGGGCGGCGAAGGCGGAGACGACCCCGAGGGGGCCGTCGAAGGCGCCCCCGTCGGGTACGGAGTCGAGGTGCGAGCCGGTGACCACGGCACCGCCGGCGGCCGGGTCGCCGAGCCAGGCCCACTGGTTGCCGTTGCGGTCGGTCTCGTAGGCGAGGCCGCGCGCGCTCGCCTGCGCGCGGAACCAGGCCCGGCAGTCGGCGTCCGCCGCCGTCCACGCGAACCGGCGGTAGCCGCCGGAGGGCGCGTACCGCCCGAGGGGGCGCAGCTCGCGCCACATCTCCTGGAACGACGACGGGCTCACGGCGCGGAGTCGCCTTCGCCGGGCGGGGTGTTCTCCCTCATCGGTACGCGCACGCCCCGCTCCGCCGCGATCTCCTCGGCCCGCTCGTAGCCCGCGTCGACGTGCCGGATGACGCCCATGCCCGGGTCGTTGGTCAGCACCCGGCGGATCTTCTCGCCCGCGAGCGCCGTGCCGTCGGCGACGGTGACCTGGCCGGCGTGCAGCGAGCGCCCCATGCCGACGCCGCCGCCGTGGTGGATCGAGACCCAGGAGGCGCCGGAGGCGACGTTGACCATGGCGTTGAGCAGGGGCCAGTCCGCGATGGCGTCGGAGCCGTCGCGCATGGCCTCGGTCTCGCGGTACGGGGACGCCACCGAGCCGCAGTCGAGGTGGTCGCGGCCGATGACCAGCGGCGCGGCCAGCTCGCCGCTCGCCACCATGTCGTTGAACCGCTCGCCGGCCCGGTCGCGCTCGCCGTAGCCGAGCCAGCAGATGCGGGCGGGCAGGCCCTGGAACGAGACGCGCTCGCCGGCCAGCCGGATCCAGCGGGCCAGCGACTCGTTCCCGGGGAAGAGGTCGAGGACGGCGCGGTCGGTGGCGGCGATGTCCTTCGGGTCGCCGGAGAGCGCCGCCCAGCGGAAGGGGCCCTTGCCCTCGCTGAACAGGGGGCGGATGTAGGCGGGTACGAAGCCGGGGAAGTCGAAGGCGCGCGCGTAGCCGGCGAGCTTGGCCTCGCCGCGGAGGGAGTTGCCGTAGTCGAAGACCTCGGCGCCGGCGTCCTGGAAGCCGACCATGGCCTCGACGTGCCGGGCCATCGACTCGCGGGCGCGGACGGTGAAGTCGGCGGGCTTCTCGGCGGCGTAGGCGGCCATGTCGGCGAAGTCGACGCCGAGGGGGAGGTACGCCAGCGGGTCGTGGGCGGAGGTCTGGTCGGTGACGATGTCGATCGGGGCCCCGGCGGCGAGCAACCGGGGCACCAGCTCGGCGGCGTTGCCGAGGACGCCGACGGACAGCGGGCGGCGGGCGTCGCGGGCCTCGGTGGCCAGCCGCAGGGCGTGCTCCGGGCTGTCGGCCTTCGCGTCGAGGTAGCCGTGCTCCAGGCGGCGCTCGATGCGGGAGGGGTCGCACTCGATGCAGAGCGCGACGCCGTCGTTCATGGTGACGGCGAGCGGCTGGGCGCCGCCCATGCCGCCGAGTCCCGCGGTGAGGGTGATCGTCCCGGCGAGGGTGCCGCCGAACCGTTTCGCGGCGACGGCGGCGAAGGTCTCGTACGTGCCCTGGAGGATGCCCTGCGTGCCGATGTAGATCCACGAACCGGCGGTCATCTGGCCGTACATGGTCAGCCCCAGGGCCTCCAGCCGGCGGAACTCCTCCCAGGTGGCCCAGTCGCCGACGAGGTTGCTGTTGGCGATGAGGACGCGGGGCGCCCACTCGTGGGTCTGCATGACGCCGACGGGGCGGCCGGACTGGACGAGCATGGTCTCGTCGGGGCCGAGGGTGGTCAGCGTCCGCACCATGGCGTCGAAGGAGTCCCAGTCGCGGGCGGCCTTGCCGGTGCCGCCGTAGACGACGAGCTTGTCGGGGTGCTCGGCGACCTCGGGGTCGAGGTTGTTCTGCAGCATCCGCAGGGCGGCTTCCTGCTGCCACCCGCGGGCGCGGGGCTGGGTGCCGCGCGGGGCCCGCACGGGTCGGGGTCCTGCCATGCCTGCCTCCTGGCGCGCCGTCCGTCCTGAATGAACAGAAACACATCCTGACGCGACTGAATTAGCCTAGTCAAGGCCGCCTCGCGTCCGACAGTTGGACCCTGTACGACAGCATTTGCGGACGGGTGATTGACTGCCGCCATGCCTGACGACCAGCCCGTTCCCGTGCCGCAGAACCTCCCGCTCGCCGCCCGCCGCGACCTGGCCGTACGCGCGGCGCTGGCCGAGGGCCTGGTGTCCGACGCCGAGCCGGTGGTGGGCCTCCTGGACGTCGCCGGCATCCGGGAGTCCGCGGGCGCGCTGCGGGCCGCGTTCGACGAGGTGGTGGCGCCGGGGACGCCGGTGCTGCACTCCTTCGCGGTCAAGGCCGCCTCGCTGGTGCCGGTGCTGCGGCTGCTCGCGGACGAGGGCCTGGGCGCGGAGGTGGCCAGCCCCGGGGAGCTGGAACTGGCCCGCGCCGCGGACGTACCCCCGGAGCGCACCGTGCTCGACTCCCCCGCCAAGACCGCCGCGGAGCTGCGCGGCGCACTGGCCCTGGGCATCGCCGTCAACGCCGACAACCCCGAGGAGCTGGCCCGCATCGACGGCCTGGTCCGCTCGGCGCCGACCCGCTCGACGATCGGCGTACGGATCAACCCGCAGGTCGGCGGCGGCAGCATCGGCGCGATGAGCACGGCGACGGCCACGTCGAAGTTCGGCGTGACGCTCCAGGACGAGGGCGCCCGCGACTGGCTCGTGCGCGCGTACGTGGACCGCCCCTGGCTCACCGCGCTGCACACCCACACCGGCTCCCAGGGCGTGCCGCTGCCGCTGATGGCGGCGGGGGTGCGCGCGGCGTACGAACTGGCGGAGGAGATCAACGCGGCCGCCGGCCGCCGGCAGGTCACCACGCTGGACATCGGCGGCGGGCTGCCGGTCAACTTCGGCTCCGACGAGACCACCCCGGCGTTCCACGACTACGCGCGGCTGCTGCGCGCCGAGATCCCGGGCCTGTTCGACGGCCGCTACGCGCTGATCACGGAGTTCGGCCGCTCCCTGCTGGCGAAGAACGGCCTGGTGCTGGCCCGCGTCGAGTACGCCAAGTCCGCCGGCGGCCGCCCCATCGCGGTCACCCACGCGGGCGTCCAGGTGGCCGTACGCACCGTCTTCGTCCCGGACTCCTGGCCGCTGCGCGTGACGGCGTACGACGCCCAGGGCCACCCCAAGACGGGCACCCCGGTCGCCCAGGACGTCGCGGGCCCGTGCTGCTTCGCCGGCGACCTGGTGGCCCGCGCCCGCGAACTCCCCCCGCTGGCGGCGGGCGACCACGTGGCGCTCCTCGACACGGGCGCGTACTACTTCTCCAACCCCTTCTCCTACAACAGCCTCCCCCGCCCGGCCGTCCACGGCTTCACCACGGACGCCGACACGGTCCGCTTCGCCACTGTCAGGACGGCCCAGACCCTGACGGAGATCGTCAGGGAATCCGGCGGCGCCCACAGCACGTCCCTGACCGGACTCACCTGACTCGTCGCGTCCTCTGCCCGTTCGAGCCGCCTCATCGTGTAGCGCCCGGCCTGTCGGGTAACCGCTCGGCCAGGGGTCCTTGAGGTAAGGGGCGCATGTAAGGGGTTGGTGTAAGGGGTCGGTGGGCATTGGCAGGGGCATGTCGAATTCATCCACCGAAGCGGCCGCCCCGTCCCCCTCCGACGGCGGCGGTACGCCGCTGAAGCGGGCCATCGGGCCCAAGTTGCTGCTGCTCTTCGTCGTCGGCGACATCCTCGGCACCGGGATCTACGCCAACACCGGTGCCGTCGCCGGGCGGATCGGCGGGGCGTTGTGGGTGCCGTTCGTGATCGGGTTCGTGGTGGCGATGCTGACCGCCGCCTCGTACGTCGAACTGGTCGGCAAGTACCCGCGGGCCGCGGGGGCGGCGCTGTACACCCAGAAGGCGTTCCGGGTGCCGTTCCTGACGTTCATCGTCGCGTTCATGGTGATGTGTTCGGGGCTGTCGTCCGCGAGCGCCGCCGCGCGGGCGTTCAGCGGCGACTACCTCCAGGAGTTCGTCGACATCTCGCCGACGCTCATCGCCATCCTGTTCGTCGTCGTGCTCGCCTCGCTCAACCTGCGCGGTGTCTCCGAGTCGGTGAAGACCAACGTCGTTCTGACCGTCGTCGAGGTGACCGGACTGCTCGTCATCCTCGGCATCGGCGTCGCCGCCGTGCTGACCGGCGAGGGCGAGCCGTCGCGGCTGACGGAGTTCGAGACCGGCGGGACCGGGTACGCCGTGCTCACCGGGGTGCTCGGGGCGACCGCGCTGGGGTTCTTCGCCTTCGTGGGGTTCGAGGACTCCGTGAACATGGCGGAGGAGACCAAGGACCCGGTACGGAACTTCCCGCGGGCGATCTTCCTCGGGGTGGCGATCACCGGCACGATCTACGTCCTCGTGGCGCTCGTCTCCTCGCTGATGGTCGACCACGAGCGGCTGGCCGGCTCCAGTGGGCCGCTGCTGCTGGTCGTGGACGAGAGCGGCGTGGACTTCCCCGCGAAGCTGTTCGCGCTCATCGCGCTCTTCGCCGTGTCCAACTCGGCGCTGATCAACATCATGATGGCCTCCCGCCTCTGCTACGGCCTCGCCAACGAGCGCGTACTGCCGCGCGGCATGGCGCGCGTGCTGCCGGGTCGGCGGACGCCCGTGGTCGGGATCGCCTTCGTCACGGCGCTGGCGATCGGTCTGGTGTCGACCGGCGAGATCGAGGGGCTCGGCGACACCACCTCGTTCCTGCTGCTGTGCGTCTTCGCCGTCGTCAACGTGGCCGTGCTCGTGCTGCGCCGCGACCCGGTCGAGCACAAGCACTTCCGCGCGCCGACGTGGATACCCGTGCTGGGTGCCGTCACCGCCGGGATCCTGGCCAGCCCGCTGTCGGATCGGCCCGCCGACGTCTACATCCGGGCCGGCGTGCTGCTGGCCATCGGGATCGGGCTGTGGATCGTCAACCGGATCGCCCTGCGCGCGGCCGGGCAGAAGTGAGGCTCACGGCCACAGCAGCCGCTTCGTCCACCCGGGTGGCGCCGACGCGTAGACGAGCCGTGTGTGGCGCCGCGCCTTGTCGCCCTGCCAGAACTCCACCGTCTCCGGCCGTACCGCGTACAGCGTCCAGCCCGGCGCCACCAGAGCCGGGTCCGCCTCGACCCGCGCCAGCGACTTACCGACCGCCGCGTCCCGCTCCGCCGGGTCCGCCAGCGGGCGGGACTGGCGGCCGAGCAGGGTCTCCGCGCGGGCGCCGGCGCCGCGGGCGCGGAAGTCCGCGGCGCTCAGCTCCGGGTCCGCGGTCCCGACCGGGCCCCGGATCCGTACCTGGCGGGCCAGCGGCGACCAGTAGAACGTCAGCGCCGCGTACGGCCGCCCGGCCAGCTCCCGGCCCTTCGGACTGCCCGCGTCCGAGGCGAACTGCCAGCCGTCCGGGCCGACGTCCTTGAGGATCAGCACCCGCGCCGACGGGGCGCCGTCCGCGTCCGCCGTCGACAGGGTCATCGCGTGCGGCTCGCGCACCCCCGCCCGTACGGCGTCCAGCAGCCAGCTCGTGAAGAGCGCGACCGGCTCGTCCGGGGTCTCCCGCGGATCGAACGCCGGCAGGTCGCCCTCGAAGACCTCGATCCCGCGCAGCAGCCGTCTCAGGTCGGTCATGCCCGCCCCCTTTCATGCCGGTGGCCCGGCCGGAAGGATCCGGCCGGGCCACTCGGTCTGTCGTTGTCGAGCCGTGTCAGTCGCTGCCCTGAAGGATGGCGACCAGGCGCAGCATCTCCAGGTAGATCCAGACCAGGGTCAGGGTCAGCCCGAAGGCGGCGAGCCACGCCTCGTTCTTCGGGGCGCCGTAGGCGATGCCGTCCTCGACCTGCTTGAAGTCCAGGGCCAGGAAGCACGCGCCGAGCACGACGCCGATGACGCCGAACAGGATGCCGAGGCCGCCGCTGCGCAGGCCCATGCCGTCGCCGCCGCCGATGAGCGCGGCGAACATGTTGACCGCCATCAGCAGCACGAAGCCGATCGCCGCGCCGATGACGAACCGCTGGAACCGGGCCGTGACCCGGATGATCCGCAGCTTGTACGCGACGAGCACTCCGAAGAACACCGCCATCGTGCCGAGCACGGCCTGCATGACCGCGCCGTCGACGTAGGTGTTGAAGTACTCGCTGATGATGCCGAGGAAGACACCCTCAAGGACCGCGTACGACAGGATCAGCGCGGGGATGGGGCGGCGCTTGAACGCCTGGACCATCGCGAGGACGAACGCGCCGAGCGCGGCCACCAGGCCGATGCCGAGCGACTTCTCGCCGTCGAAGGTGATCCAGGAGGCGACGGCCGCGAGGATCACCAGGCCGAGCGTCATGCCCGTGCGGGACACGACGTCGTCGATGGTCATCCGGCCGCCGGCGGGCGCCGCGTACGGCGCCCACTCGCCCTGCTGCTGGTCCGCGGGCGCGTAGGGGTTCTGCGGGGCGCCACCCGGCTGCTGCGCATACGGGTTGGTGCCGGGCTGGGCGTACGGGTTGTTGCCCTGGGCGACAGTGGGGCCCCCGGCCTGCGACGGCGCGTTGAAGCCTGCCGAACCGCCCTCGCGGCTGAACCCCCGTCGCGTGAAGACCGGGTTGCTGCTCCTCATCTCACTCCTCAGTGGCCGCACTGCGCGGCCTTGGGACAAGAGTAATGGGTAGGCAAAGACATCGCGCCAGACCTCAGGAGGATCTTTCACAAGGCTTTTCCGAGACTTTCCCGCATCCGGGTAAGCAAGCGCTCAGAAATTGAGGTCCGCGTCACAGTACGAGAACCGTGACCCCTCCGCTACGTACGGGTAACTTCAGCCCAGGACCCTGCCCCTCCGCGTCCCCTGGGAGCCGTGATGCCCGAAGCCGTGATCGTCTCTGCCGCCCGCTCCCCGATCGGCCGGGCCGGGAAAGGCTCGCTGAAGGACGTCCGCCCCGACGACCTGACCGCCGGGATCGTCCGGGCCGCCCTCGACAAGGTGCCGGGGCTCGACCCGAAGGACATCGACGACCTCATGCTCGGCTGCGGTCTGCCGGGCGGCGAGCAGGGGCACAACCTGGGCCGGGTGGTCGCCGTGCAGCTCGGCATGGACCACCTCCCCGGCTGCACCGTCACCCGCTACTGCTCCTCCTCGCTGCAGACCACGCGGATGGCGTTCCACGCCATCAAGGCCGGCGAGGGCGACGTCTTCGTCTCGGCGGGGGTGGAGACGGTCTCGCGGTTCGTCCACGGTTCCTCCGACGGCATGCCCGGCACCCACAACCCCCTCTTCGCCGAGGCCGAGGCACGTACCGCGGAACGGCAGGAGAAGGGCTCGGCCTTCGGGGGAGGCGGCTGGCACGACCCGCGCGCCGACGGGCTGGTGCCGGACGTGTACATCGCCATGGGGCAGACCGCCGAGAACCTGGCGCGGGCCAAGGGCGTCACGCGGCAGGACATGGACGAGTTCGGCGTGCGGTCGCAGAACCTCGCGGAGAAGGCCATCGCCGCGGGCTTCTGGGAGCGCGAGATCACGCCCGTCACCACCCCGGACGGCACGGTGGTGAGCAAGGACGACGGCCCCCGGCCCGGCGTGACGATGGAGGGGGTCGCGGGGCTGAAGCCGGTGTTCCGCCCCGACGGGCTGGTCACCGCCGGCAACTGCTGCCCGCTGAACGACGGAGCCGCGGCGGTCGTCGTGATGTCCGACACCAAGGCGCGTGAGCTGGGTCTCACCCCGCTGGCGCGGATCGTCTCGACCGGGCTGTCGGCGCTGTCGCCGGAGATCATGGGCCTGGGTCCGGTGGAGGCGAGCAGGCAGGCGCTCGCACGGGCCGGAATGGCGATCGGCGACATCGATCTGGTGGAGATCAACGAGGCGTTCGCCGCGCAGGTCATCCCCTCGTACCGGGATCTGGGCATCGACCTGGACCGGTTGAACGTCAACGGCGGCGCCATCGCCGTCGGCCACCCCTTCGGTATGACGGGCGCGCGGATCACGACGACGCTCATCAACTCCCTGCAGTGGCACGACAAGCAGTTCGGACTGGAGACAATGTGCGTCGGCGGCGGCCAGGGAATGGCGATGGTGCTGGAGCGGCTGAGCTGAGCTGCGACGCGCCCGAAGCCGAAGTGAAGCGCCCGGCAGGACAAGCTGCACGGCCGAGTTGGGCCGGCGTTGTACGGAACGGGGGCAGGGGGCGTACGGGGCGTGATCCGCGCCCCGGTCCCACGGCGGTGGGACCAAAGGCCCGTCCTATTCATGCCATTTTCCGCTAGGGGTGGGGTTCTGCCCTCCGGCAGGCTGAGGTAGAACATGGGGGTCCTACAGCAATCGGGAGTCCGACAGTGAGCGCCACCAACTTCGCCGTCCTGCTGGCCGCCACCCCCGCCGCGCTGCTCGGCGCCGCCGTGCTGCGCGCGGTGAGCGGGCTGCGGCGCGAGGTCGTCACGCTCCGTGCCGAGCTGACCGCGCAGGCCGCGACGCAGGCCGCCGCGGAACGGACCCACGCCGCCCCGAGGACCGAGGCGGAGGCCGAGGGCGCGACCGACGGAGCGGACGAGGCCGCGGTGCCGGGGGCCCGGCCCGTACCGGCGGCGGAGATACGTATCGCCGTCGCCCAGGCGCTCGCCGACGAGCGGGAGCGCGAGCTCGCCGAGGCCAGGGCGTTCTGGGCCGAGCAGGAGGCGCGCGACAGCATCGACGCGACCCCCTTCCCGGGCGACCCCGTGGACTTCGGCGGCGAGGTGTTCATACCGCGCCAGGCCGACTTCGCCGGCTTCGAGCCGCTGCTCGACCCGATGGACCGGCTGGACCGCATCGATCGCATGGACCGGCTGGAGCGCACCGAGCCCGCCGAGCCGGACGACGTCGCCGCCGCCGCGGACGCGCCGCCCGCCGAGGGCGAGTCCGCCGAGCTGGCCGCCGCCCGCCGGCGCCACCCCTCGCACCCCGACTTCCGCCCCCAGCCGGCCGTCGCCGACCACGAGCGCACCGTGAACCGGCTGGAGGACCTGGCCGCGGGCCGTACGCCGCTGACCGACGTGCGGCTGGGCCCGCTCGGCACGCTCGACGTCTACGTCTTCGCCGACGGCACGACGCTCTGCCTCTCCCCCGGCCACCGCGACACCGCGGAGCGGCTCGCCGAGGCGCTCGACGGGGGCACGGAGCCGGTGCTGCTGGGCGGTTCGGCGATCAGCGGGGCGTTCGCGCTGACCTTCGACTGCGCGGGCGAGAGCGTGTACATCCTCGCGGACCGCGTCATCGCCTCCCTCTGAGCCGCACGGGCCGAGACGTACGGGCCGAGACGAACGGACCGGGGCTTTACGGACCGGGGCTTACGGACCGGGCGTACCGGCAAAGCCGTACGAGCCCGACAGAGCGGCCCGTTCACAGCCGTACGTCCCGGACCACCGCCAGCGCCTCCGCGAGCCCCTCGGCGTCCCCCGCCGCCCGCAGCGCCTCCGCCAGGTCCCGGCCCGCGACGGCCACCTGGTCCCCCACCGCGAACTCCCCGGCCGCCGGCATCTCGTACGGCCTGCGCTCCGGCGTCTCCAGCCGCTGCGCCCGCGCGGACAGCTCGCGCGCCAGCGCCAGCCCGGTGACGGCCGCCCCCGCGCGCAGCCGGCTCTGCGGCAGCGACCGCAGGCGGTCGGCGACCCGGTCAACGGCGGTCACGAAGTCGAGGACGTCGAGCACGAGCCGAGCCTAACCCGCCGGTAGCCCCCGGTGGTTCCAGCCGCCCCGCTCCAGACGGTTGTCAATCGGCGCGCCCTCAGGCACGGTGCTGAGAAGGACTGCATACCGGAGGCGCCGATGTCCCAAGTCTTCTCCGCAGAAACCCACCGGAACCTGCTCTCCCGCATCCCCCACTGCACCGGCCGTGAAGTCTCCGACTGGTTGCAGACCGTCGAGGACGGTCCCTGTCTCCTCCGCTTCGAGGAGAAAGTGAGCTGGCTCCGTGGTGAGCACAACCTGGCGTACGGCCACGCCAAAGCGATCATCCACGAATACGACCTGAGGCGGGCCGCGCGCAAACTGCTCTAGGAGGGGACCGAACGCACCCCTGGCGCACCACGAGAGCACCCCCCGCACGGCAAAGGGCCCGCAGGAGGGCGATCCCTCCTGCGGGCCCTTCCGACGGGCACGGCCGCCCGTCTCCCCGTTCCCCCGTGGGTTCCACGGCCGTACGTTCCGCGCGTTCCGGCCCGTACGGCCCTTCTCCCCGCTCGTTCTCCGCGCCGCTCCTACTCGCTCTTGATGGCCGCGAGCATGTTGAGCCGCGCCGCCCTGCGGGCCGGCCACAGCGCCGCCAGCATGCCCACCAGCGCCGCGCCGAGGAGGAACCAGCCCATCCGCGCCCACGGCAGCACCAGGGAGTAGGTGTCGAGCGAGCTGGAGATCAGCTCTCCCGCGGCCCAGCCGAGAAAGACGCCGAGGCCGATGCCGAGCACCCCGCCGAAGAGCGAGATGACCAGCGACTCCAGCCGGACCATCCGCTTGACCGCGCGCCGGTCCAGGCCGATGGCGCGCAGCATGCCGATCTCCTGCGAGCGTTCGAAGACGGACATCGCCAGCGTGTTGATCACGCCGAGGACCGCGACCAGGACGGCCATGCCGAGCATGGCGTACAGGATGTTCAGCATCATGCTGATGAGCCCGGCGATGGCCTCGGAGACGTCCTCCTCGTTCATCACCGCGATGGCCGGGTTGTCGCCGAGGGCGGCCTCCAGCTTGTCCTTCATCGCGTCGCTCTCGCCGCCCTCGGTCTTCAGCCAGACCTCGAAGTCGGTGATCTTGTCCACGTGCGAGTCGACGACCGAGGTGTCGAGCATGATGCCCTTGATCATCTCGTTGCCGTGGTAGATGCCGGAGACGGTCAGCGTGCCCTTGGCGCCGTCCTGGTACGTCACCTCGATGGTGTCGCCCGTCTTCCAGCCCTCGTCCTCGGCGGTGTCGTCGTCGACGATCGCCTTGGCGGCGCCGCCGCCGGCCGGGACACCCTCGGCAAGGCCGTCGAACGAGCCCTCCGTGAAGTCCAGTTCGAGCAGTTGCCCGACGGCCTCGCCCTTGACGGCGGTGAGGTCCTCCTCGTCGCCGCCGATGTCGACGGGCACGGTGCGCAGCGGGGAGGAGGCGGTGACCTCGTCGAGTTCGGAGAGCTTCTTCTCCACCTCCGGGCTGAGCGGCGTGAAGTTCGACATGGAGACCGAGTAGTCGGCCTTCATGGCGTCGGTGGCCATCTTGTCGATGGCGTGGGAGATCCCGCTGCCGATCACCGTCAGACCGGTGATGAGGGTGAGCCCGATCATCAGCGCGGAGGCGGTGGCGGCGGTGCGCCGCGGGTTGCGCACGGCGTTCTGCCGGGCGAGCTTGCCGGAGACGCCGAACATCCGCAGCAGCGGCGCGGAGAGCGCGATCAGCGGCCGGGACAGCAGCGGGGTGAGGACGAAGATGCCGACCAGCAGGACCGCGGCGCCGCCGCCCATGAGCGCCTTGCCGTCGGCGGCGGTGGTGCCGGCGACGACCATCAGCGCGCCGCCGCCCGCGATGACCGCGCCGATGGCGTTGCGTACGACGAGGCTGCGGGTGGACGCCTGGGCGTGCACGCTGCTCATCGCGGCGACCGGCGGGATCTTCGCGGCCCGGCGGGCGGGCAGCCAGGCGGCGAGCACGGTCACGACGATGCCGACGACGAGCGAGACGATCACCGTCGTGGGCGAGACGATCAGCGGCCCGTCGGGCACGGTCTGGCCGGTGGCGCCCATCAGGGAGCGCAGCCCGGCGCCGATGCCGGTGCCCGCGGCGAGGCCGGCGAGCGCGGCGACGGTGCCGACGGCGGTGGCCTCGAAGAGCACGGAGCGGGTGACCTGGCGGCGGCTGGCGCCGACGGCCCGTAGCAGCGCCAGTTCCTTGGTGCGCTGGGCGACGAGCATGGTGAAGGTGTTGGCGATCAGGAAGATGCCGACGAAGAGCGCGATGCCGGCGAAGGCGAGCATCGCGGTACGCAGCCCGTCCATGCCCTGCTCGATCTGCCGGGCCTGGTCGTCGGCGAGCTTGGTGCCCGTCAGCGCCTCGGCTTCGGCGGGCAGGATCTTCTGCGCCTCGGCCCGCAGTTGCTTCTCGGAGGTGCCGGGGGCCGCGGCGAGGTCGATCTCGGTGTACTCGCCGGGCTTGGTGAAGAGGTCCTGCGCGGTCGCGGTGTCGAAGAGCACGAGGCTGCCGCCGGCGGCGACGTTGCCGTCGTCGGTGGTGAAGATGCCGGTGATCGTCGGTTCGAGTACGGGGCCGTCGACGGACATCCGCGGGGTGTCGCCGACCTCGTAACCGGTGCGCTCGGCGGTCTTGGCGTCGATGGCGATCTCGTTCGCGTTCTCGGGTCCGCGGCCGTCGCTCATCGGGTAGCGGGGGTCGGCGTCCTTGCCGCCCTCCCCGCCGGAGTAGTAGTTGGCGCCGCTGGTGGACCAGCCGTCGCCGACGAGGTCGCCGTCCTTGTCGGCGAGCGCGGCGAAACCGGCGACGTTGCCGGTGGCGGACTTCACGCCGGGCAGGGCGGCGGCCTCGTCCAGCAGGTCCTGGGTGAGCGGGGGCGGCTCGCCGGGGCGGCCCTCGTCGGCGTCGTCGTCGGGCTGGAGGCGTACGTCCACGTGACCGAAGCCCTGCTCCGAGCTCTTGGTGTAGGCGTCGGAGATCGTGGAGGTGAAGACCAGGGTGCCGGAGACGAAGGCCACGCCGAGCATGACGGCGAGCACGGTCATCAGCAACCGGGCCTTGTGCGCGAACACGTTGCGCAAGGCGGTGCGAAGCATATGGGGTCCTGTGGTGGAAGCCGGTAGCGGGCGGCCTGCTGGTCAGCGAGCGGGGCTCAGCTCACCCGGCCCTTGGCGTCGAAGCGCTTCATCTTGTCGAGCACCTGCTCGGAGGTCGGGTCGCGCAGTTCGTCGACGATGCGGCCGTCGGCGAGGAACACGACGCGGTCCGCGTACCCCGCGGCGACCGGGTCGTGCGTGACCATGACGACCGTCTGGCCCAGCTCGCGCACGGAGTTGCGCAGGAAGCCGAGCACCTCGGCGCCGGAGCGGGAGTCGAGGTTGCCGGTGGGCTCGTCGGCGAAGATGATCTCGGGCCGGGCGGCGAGCGCCCGGGCGACGGCCACGCGCTGCTGCTGGCCGCCGGAGAGCTGGCTCGGGCGGTGCTTGAGCCGGCCGGACAGGCCCACCGTCTCCACCACCTGCTGCAGCCACTGCTCGTCGGGCTTGCGGCCGGCGATGTCCATGGGCAGCGTGATGTTCTCCAGCGCGTTCAGCGTCGGCAGCAGGTTGAACGCCTGGAAGACGAAGCCGACCTTGTCGCGGCGCAGTTGGGTGAGCTTCTTGTCCTTCAGCCCGGTCAGCTCGGTCTCGCCGATGCGTGACGAGCCTCCGGAGATGGTGTCGAGGCCGGCCATGCAGTGCATGAGGGTCGACTTGCCGGAGCCGGACGGCCCCATGATCGCGCTGAACTCGCCCTGCATGAACTCTACGGAGACGCGGTCGAGGGCGACGACCTTCGTCTCGCCCTCGCCGTAGACCTTCGTCAGCTCGGTGGCGCCGGCCGCCGCCGCGCGGGCGTAGGCGGTACCGGGGCCGGAGGCGCCGGGAATGGTGGTGGTCACGGCGGTGGGCTCCTGTCGGGAGGGTGGTGTGCAACCTGTCCCCTCCATCGTTGCTGCGGATTCCGTCGCTCGGATCAGCCCGCGCTCCGGTTCCGGGCGAGACCGAGGAGGTACTCAGGGCCCCGGCGGCTCCTCCTCGGGGATGACCCGCACCCTGACGAAGGCACGGGACGAGGGCCGCCGGAGGGGCAATAAGGGAAGTGGAATTTCATCCGAGGACTTCTTCGACAACTCGGGCCTAATTCAAGCCAACATCAGTCCGTAGATGGCCAGTTCGGCCCATCCGCCCCGCTACTCTGGTTACGCGCCATGCGGTGGTCCGTACGCAGCGTGTGCGGGCCGGGAGTCCTGCCCGGATGGTGGAAAGCAGACACGGCGACCTTAAAAGTCGCTGGCCTTCGGGCCGTGCCGGTTCAAGTCCGGCTCCGGGCACCTCCCGGCAAGAGGTCGTCGACCTGCGAAGACGACTGGTCAGCAACGGTGACCCCGCCCCTCCGGGGCACCGCTGACGCCCCCTTCGACCTCGCCCCGGAAGTCTGGAACCGGCCACTTCGCTGAAACGTTCACCCAGATCCCGCCGCCGGCAGATCGGACCACTGCAGGCCCCCGGTCCGAGGCGGGTCCCCTCTCATCCCCTCCTCAGAATCCGCAGGTAGCCTCGCGCGCACGCGGTCGAGGACCCCCGACGGGAGGAGCGGAAGTGGCGCGCGGAACAGTGACGCTGGCGCGGGCGGCGGTCGTGGTGCGCGCGGGCGCGGCCCCGATGTGGTGGCTGGGTATCGCCGCCGCGGCGGCGGGTGCCTGGCAGGACGGGCTGACCGGTCAGTGGATAGGACTCTACGCGGGCGCGGCGCTCTTCCTCGTCGCGGCCCCCGCGGTCTGTGCGGTACGCCGCGGGCGCTGCCTGGCGCAGGCGCGCAAGGCCCAACGGGCGGGCCGCGGCGTGGTGTTGCAGGACCGGGCCGTGACCGTACGGGCATGGCGGCGGGCGCGCCGGTGGTGGCTGGCGGCGGCGTTCGCCGTCGCGGCCGGCTCGGCGGCGGCCATGCCGATCGCCGGCGGGTTGGTGCTGGCCGGAGCCGGTGCGGGGCTGCGGGCGAAGGCCGCGTGGCTCGGCCGCTGGGAGCGGGAGCAGGAGGCGCTGCTGTGGCTGCCGGTCGACGCGGTCACCGCCCGCGGTGCCGCAACGGGCGGTTCGGAGGCGGCGTACGTCCGTACGGGCATCGCCGCCGGCGACGCGCTGCCGGGCGGGGGCGTACGCCGGGGCTCGCCCGCCGCCGTCTGACGGCGGCGGGCCGGGGCGCGCGGTGGGGCGGGCGGTACGGCGGGCGGGCCCCGGGTGCCGGGTGCGCGGAGGCGAGCGGTATTCGCGTACCGGTAAATCCCGCCTTTTGCCGCCGGCGCCCACCGCACACTCCGAATTCAGCGGCACACGAATTACCCGGGTTAAGTGAAAAACAACGTTCCGCATTACCCGCGTAGGTGCGTCCCACCGGGGGGCCCAATCCGTTTCGGCGCCCATATCACCGTGAACGCGTAGAAAAAACGTCAGCGGAAGAGGCGGAGCGGGACCGTGCGGGCGAGGAGTGCGTATCCCTCGGGGTTGAGGTGGAGGTGGTCCCCGGTGTCGAGGGCCGGCAGCAGCGCGCGGGGGTGCGCGGGATCGCGGGTGACGGCGTCGAAATCCACGACGGCGTCGAAGCGCCCGCTGGTGCGGATCCAGTCGTTCACCCGCTGCCGGGTCGCCTCGCGCAGCCCCGCCGGGTCGTCGTACGGCGTGCTGCCGCCGAACGGCGTGAGCGTGGCCCCGTAGACGCGGATGCCCTGCGCGTGCGCGCGCGTGACGATCTGGTCGTACGCGGCCACCAGTTCGTCCCCGGTCTCGCGCTGCGCGGCCTCGGTGGCCGGTGCGGTACCGATGTCGTTGATGCCCTCGAAGACCAGGAGCCACCGCGCCCCGCTCACCGCGAGCACGTCGCGGTCCAGCCGGGCGAGGGCGTTGGGGCCGAGGCCGTCGTCGAGGACGCGGTTGCCGCCCGCGGCCTGGTTGACGACGGCGACGGGCGGGGCGCCGGGCCCGCGCAGGCGGTCGTTGAGCAGGTCGGGCCAGCGGTCGTTGCCGTTGGTGGTGGAGCCGCGGCCGTCGCTCAGCGAGTCGCCGAGGACGACGGCGGCGCGGGTGCGGGCGGGGGCCTCGGCCTCGACGCCGCTGAGGAAGTACCAGTGGTCGGTGGCCGTCGCCCCGGGCAGCGCGGCGGTGTCGGTGTGGTCGCCGGCCAGCACGTACGAGGTGGTGCGCGAGCCCGGGTGCGAGGTGACATCGGTGGACGCCTGGCCGTCGGCGAGGTAAAGGGTCACCGTCAGGTTGGCCCCGGGGGCGGCGTCGAGGCGTACGGGGTCGGAGACGACCTGCGCGCCGACGGGGACCGTCGCGGCCGGCCGGCCGCTGAACGTCAGCGGGCGCGAGCTGCCCGGCACGATGCCGTCGACGCCGGCCCGGCCGCCGGCGGGGAGGGCGACGGCGGCCCGGGTGATCGGCAGTTCGGCGCCGCCGAAGGCGTTGGAGAAGCGGAACCGGAGCCGGTCGCCGGGGACGGTGAGGCGCACGGTCTGGCGCAGGGTGGCGTCGCGCAGCACGCCGTCGTCCTGGGTGAACGGCGGCGGCGGCATGTTCGCCGGCTCGGTGAGCTGCGGCATCGAGGTCCAGGAGGCGACCCACTGCGCGGGGCCGCCGGGGGCGGCGGGTGCCGCCGCGGGGGTTCCGGCGGCGGGGGCGGGGCCGCGTAGCGCCTGGGCCGCCACCGCGGCGACCGCGACGAGGGCCATGACGAGCGCGGCGGCGAGGTACGGATACACGGCGGAGCGGCGGTCACGGGGGCGTGGGTACGCGGGCTGGGGCATCTGCGGCTCCCGGAGCGAGACGGCGAAATATTTCGAGATCCGTGCCGAAAATTTCTGACCGTACGCTACGGTCCGCCACCACCCCGGTCAACGCCGCCACTCGGGCAGGTTCATGCCACGCCACCGCGCGCCCACCTCCACCGGCCCGTGAACAACGTGAGCGGCGTGCGCGGCACCTGGAGCGCGTCGGCGTACGCGAAGCCGTACTGCTCCGCGATCCAGGCGAGCCGGGCGAGCTCCTCGACCGAACCGGCGTCGCCGGCCAGCGGGATCGCCTCGACCCCGGTCGTCTGCATGACCGTCATCGGCGCCCTGCCGGCCACCGGACCCCCTCGGCGGTCCCGCCGGCCTCACCGGGCGGCGCTCGGGGCCCGCCGGGGCCGCGTCAGTCCCAGTCGGACTTGTCCTTCTCCGCCCGCCGGCGGCGGAACAGCCCCGTGGCGTGCACGGCGTTCACGCCGACGATGCCGCCCCAGGTCACCAGCAGCCCGGCCAGGCCCTCGTTCACCACACCGATCGCCGACAGCGGGATCGCCAGCACCATCGACACGGCGGCGAAGCCGAACCGCTCGCCGAACGTGCCCTCCGGCGAGCCGGTGCCCGGCTGCGTGCCCCGCGCGACCTGCATCTGCTGCTCGGCGAGCTGGCGGCGCAGCCGGGTGTCGAACGTCCCGTCCATCCGCTGCTGCACCTTTTCGAGGAAGCCCTCGATCAGCTCTTCCTCGTACTCGGGGCCGAGGTCCCTGCGGGTCTGCAGGGTGGCATCGAGTTCACTCTTGATCTCCGGGTCCCGCGCACTCATACCCGTACGGTACGAGGCCGCGGGCACGGGTGCAGTAGTGCTACCCCCCCAATTCGTTCCGGTGCGCCCTTGCCGTCGTGCATACGGTCATGCAGAGTCGTCGTGCAGTGAATAGGACATCGGATCCGGAGGTGGGATGGTCTCCGCCGACGCGGGCGCCCGGCTGCAGAAGCTCTTCGAGGGGCGCCGGCTGACGCCGACCCAGCGCCGTATCGCGCACTGCATGGTGCGCAGGGCCGCCGACGCGCCGTTCCTGTCCAGCGTGGAACTGGCCGAGCTTGCCGGGGTGAGCCAGCCGTCCGTGACCCGCTTCGCCGTCGCCCTCGGCTTCGACGGCTACCCGGCGCTGCGCCGCGCGCTGCGCGAGGCGGGGCTCGGCGAGCCGGCGGGGCGGGCGGACCGGAACGAGTACCAGCAGGCCGTCCAGGCCGAGATCGAGAACCTGCGCAACCTCTCCGCGCTGCTCGCCGACCCCGCCTCCGTCGAGGACGCCGGCCGGCTGCTCGCCGCCTCCCGGCCGCTGCCGGTGCTCGGGCTGCGCGCCGCCGCGGCGCAGGCGCGCGGCTTCGCGTACTTCGCGGCGAAGGTCCACCCCGACATCCGGGTGCTCGACGAGGCCGGCTCGATGCTCGACGACCGCGTCGACGCCGCCGCCCGCGCCGGCGCCACGGCGCTGCTGTGCTTCGCGCTGCCGCGGCACCCGCGGGAGCTGGCCGGCGCGCTGCGCACGGCGCGGGCGACGGGGCTGACGGTGGTCACGGTGGCGGACAGCTCGTTCACGCCGGTCGCGCAGGACAGCGACGTCCTGCTGCCGGCGGCGGTGGGCACGGGGCTGTCGTTCGACACGGCGTGCGGGCCGATGCTGCTGGGGCGGGTGCTGCTGGAGGCGATGTGCGACGCGCTGCCCGAGGCGCAGGCGCGGCTGGAGGAGTTCGACGCGCGGGCGGCGGAGCGGGGACTGTTCCTGGACTGAGGCGTACGGGGAGCGCGGCGGACCGGGAGCGTACGCGCGGGGCGCCCGGCCCGTGCCGTACGCGAGGCGCATGCCCCACGGACCGCACGACCCGCCCGCGCCGCCGTACCCCCGGCCCCGGTCCCCGCGGGCGTACGTCCGCGGCGGCCTACCCCAGCTCCCCCACCGCCGTCTGCTCCGCGTCCGTTTCCGGGTCCGCCACCCGCCGCCTGCGCCGGTGCTTCAGCAGCGCCCACGGCCCGCGGCCGCCGGTCGGCCCCGCCGGGGCGACCTCCGTGCCGCTCTCGCCCGCGGCCCGGGCCGCGGCCTTGGCCACCGGCAGGTAGCCCTCGTCGCGGCGGACGTCCGGACGCTCCTCCTCCGCCGGCCACATGCCCAGCGCGGCGGCGAGGGTGGGCAGCAGGGCCATCGCGGCGGTGGCGTAGCCCTCCGCCGAGGGGTGGTAGTTGTCCGGGCCGAACAGCTCGCGCGGGTTGGCCGCGAACTCCGGGCCCAGCAGCGTGCCCAGCGACACCGTGCGCCCGCCGCGGTCGAGCACGGCGATGGTCTGCGCCGCGGCGAGCTGCCGGCTCAGCCGGCGGGCCAGCCAGCGCAGGGGCTGCTGCACCGGCTCGATCGTGCCGAGGTCCGGGCAGGTGCCGACGACGACCTCCGTACCCGCCTCACGCAGCCGGGCGACGGCGTCGGACAGGCAGCGCACCGACAGCGCGGGGGGCACCCGGTGGGTGACGTCGTTGGCGCCGACCATGATGACCGCGACGTCGGGCCGCAGCCCCTCCTCGTCCAGCAGCAGCGTCACCTGCCGGTCCAGATCGTCGGACTGCGCCCCGGAGAGCGCCACGTTGCGCAGGTCCACCGGCCGCTCGGCGACCGCCGCGAGCCCCGAGGCGAGCAGCGCCCCCGGCGTCTGCCGGGGGCGGTAGACGCCCTGGCCCGCGGCGGTGGAGTCGCCGAGGAAGGCCAGCAGCACCGGCCGTGCGCCGCGTCTGCGGCCGAAGGCCGCCCCGTACCGCCCGTCGGCGCGCGGCGGCTCCTCGTCGCTGCCGCCCACCCGGCGCCGCGCCAGGTGCACCTCCGCGACCAGCACGCCGAGCGTCGCCCCGCCGAGCAGGCCGATGCCCCCGCCGCCGTACGCCGCCGCCGCGGCGATCCGGCGCGCAGCCCTCGCCCTGGTCATCGACATCGCCTCTCCGTTCCGCGCCGGCCCCCGGGTGCCGTGCCGCGCCGTGTCCGTACGCACCGCTGCCGCCTGGTCCGTACCACCGTGTCCGTACCGTCGCCGTGCCTGTCCCTGTCCGCCGTCCGTCCCCTCCCCTTCTCTGTCCTACGCCGTCTGCCCCTCCCGTCCGCGGCGGCGCGCGGACACCCCCCTCCCGCCGCGGTCTACGCGCGTGCTAACACTTTGTTGCCCGGCCTTGTGCCCGGCTCAATCACCCGCGGCTAAAGCCGTACGCTGGGCTCGCCCCGAGAGCCACGGACCCTGGAGTGAGCGGTGCAGTATCACGAGTCGATCACCGACCTGGTGGGCAACACGCCCCTGGTCAGGCTGGGCCGCGTCACCCAGGGCATCCGGGCGACGGTGCTGGCGAAGGTGGAGTACTTCAACCCCGGCGGCTCGGTGAAGGACCGCATCGCGCTGCGCATGATCGAGGCCGCCGAGCGGTCGGGCGCGCTGCGGCCGGGCGGCACGATCGTCGAGCCGACGTCCGGGAACACCGGCGTGGGGCTGGCGATGGTGGCCCAGCAGAAGGGCTACAAGTGCATCTTCGTCTGCCCGGACAAGGTGTCGACCGACAAGATCAACGTGCTGCGGGCGTACGGCGCCGAGGTCGTCGTCTGCCCGACCGCCGTCGACCCCGAGCACCCCGACTCGTACTACAACGTCTCCGACCGCCTGGTCCGTGAGACCCCCGGCGCCTGGAAGCCCGACCAGTACAGCAACCCGGACAACCCGGCGTCCCACTACCACTCCACGGGCCCCGAGCTGTGGACGCAGACCGACGGCCGCATCACCCACTTCGTCGCGGGCATCGGCACCGGCGGCACCATCTCCGGCACCGGCCGGTACCTGAAGGAAGCCTCCGGCGGCGCCGTGCAGATCGTCGGCGCCGACCCGGAGGGCTCGGTGTACTCCGGCGGCTCGGGCCGCCCGTACCTGGTCGAAGGCGTCGGCGAGGACTTCTGGCCGGACGCGTACGACCGCGGGGTCGCCGACGAGATCGTCGCCGTCTCCGACAAGGACTCCTTCCGCATGACCCGCCGGCTGGCCCGCGAGGAGGGCCTGCTCGTCGGCGGCTCCTGCGGGATGGCGGTGGTCGCGGCACTGCGGGTGGCGGAGCGGCTGGACGAGAACGGCGTGGTCGTCGTCCTGCTGCCGGACAGCGGCCGCGGCTACCTGTCGAAGATCTTCAACGACGACTGGATGGCGGACTACGGCTTCCTGGAGGAGGCCGGCGCCGCGAGCGTCGCCGACGTGCTGCGCGACAAGGAGGGCAGCATGCCGTCGCTGGTGCACATGCACCCGGAGGAGACGGTGGGCGAGGCGATCGAGGTGCTGCGCGAGTACGGGGTCTCGCAGATGCCGGTCGTCAAGCCCGGGGCGGGCCACCCGGACGTGATGGCGGCGGAGGTCGTCGGCTCGATCGTGGAACGGGAACTGCTGGACGCCCTGTTCACCCGCAAGGCCGAACTGGACCACCCCCTGGAGAAGCACATGTGCCCCCCGCTGCCGCAGGTCGGCTCGGGCGAGCCGGTGGCGGACCTGGTCGCGGTCCTGGAGGGCGCGGACGCGGCGGTGGTGCTGGTGGAGGGCAAGCCGACGGGCGTCGTGTCCCGCACGGACCTGCTGGCGTACCTGGCGAAAGCCGCGGGCAAGGCCTGAAATCGCCACGTTGTCCACACCCTTCGCACACGTATCACCACGCACCGCTACGATGCCTGCGTATCGCGGTGACGACACGTGCGGAGGGACAGATTGGCGGACCGACTCGCAGTCGACGGCGACGAATTAGAGCGCTTCATGCGCCTGCTGAAGCGCTCGGTGCAGTCACTCGAAGGGGTCCACAAGGCCCTGCGCGACTCCACCGTCAGCGGACTCGGCACGGACAACCTCGATGACGCGTGCCAGGACTTCCAGGACGACTGGAAGTACGGCACGGGGCAGATCGGCGAGCAGGTAGCGGAACTGGCGGAGATCGTCGGGGACAGCAAGGAGAGCTACGCAGAGGTCGACAAGGCCCTGGAGGAGAACCTGACGAAGGCTGCCCAGGGAGGCGGCACATGACGAACGACGGAGCGTCGGGCTTAGAGGGCACCCTGCCCCTGCGGCCGGGCACCAAGCCCGCCGAGCTGGTCCCGCCCGAGCAGGCGTGGCGCGGCAACCAGCCCCAGGGCCTCCAGCCGGGCACGGTCCCCGACCGCTACCCCCACCTGGGCTTCAACCCCGCCCCGGGCAGCACGGACACCGTCCACGCCCTGCGGGCCAAACTGATCAAGTGCGCGAAGGTACTGGACGAGACCCGCGACATGATCACCAAGCTGATGGACGGCAGCTATTGGAAGGGCGACGCGGCCGTCGCGTTCCGGGAGCAGCTGGAGGACGGCCCGCTTCCCCTCAACCTCAAGAACGCCGCGCACTCCATCAGGAAAGCCGCCAAGCAGCTCGACCGCTGGGAGTCGGAACTCGGCGACTTCCAGCGCCGCGCGGGGAGACTCGACGAACGCGCCCGCGACGCGCGCCGCACCCTGGACGAGGCGGAGTCCCGCGCCGGCGCCTCAAAACAGGACGCCAGCGACCACACCGGCCGCACCGGCGACCGCCCGGACCTGAGCGCCAGGAAACCCCCGGACGACCCCGGCTCGGAGGCGACGCTGCGCCGCCTCAACGCGGCGGTGGACGACGCCCAGGCCGCACTCGACCGGATCCTGGCGAGCGCGCGCACCCTGGCTTGGGAACACGAAACGGAGGCAGCGGCCCGCGCGAACGACATCCGCGACGCCACCGACAAACTGGCCCCCCAGGAACCGGGCTTCTTCGCCAAGGCAGCAGCCTGGATCACGGAAAACCTCCCGGACATCCTGAGCATCGCGGCAGGCGTGGTGGCCTTGGCCGCCCTGACGATCGTCACGGGCGGCACAGCAACGGCGATCCTGCTGCTGGTGGCAGCAGGCCTGAGCGCGGGCGCGCTGGCCATGAGGTTGTCCGACCCGGCCGTGCGGGCGTCCATCTGGAACGGCATCTCGAAGGGTGAGTTCGACGCGGAATTCTTCTCCAACGTGGTGAGCGTCGGCGCCGACGTGTTCGGCACGATTCCTGGCCTAGCTGCGGCAGGACAGGGGATCAAACTCGGCACGAGAGCCATTCAAGCAGGCGCCGAGACTCTGACACTGGGTCAGAAGTTCAGCACCGTGGGCAACCGCATCCTGACGGAGGCGCAAGGAATCGCCGCACTGGACAACCCCGTGCTGACTCGGATTGTACATGGAGTACGGCTTCCTGATTCGGCAAAGGATGCTATCCAGATCGCCGCAACTTCCAGCGGCGTACTCTCGGGAGGAATCGGCCTGCTCACGGAGAACGAGGCAGTCGGAATTTCAGGCACTTCAATCGGCGGCCTGGAGATCGTAGGAATCAGCAGTGGAGATCTGATCGCCCTCCTCCCCCGCGTTTTCCCCTGACCCCTGCCCTGGCAGCAATCTCGAATGAGGTCTCGCGTGTACCCGTCCGACTACCCCACCGCCTGGGAGCACCCGCCGACCCGGCGAGCCTGGGCGCGGCAGACAACGATCAGCATCCTTGCCTTCATCGGGTGGTTCCTCAGTCCATGGTGTCTCGTGTTCGTGCTTGTCGGGTTCCTCCCCACGGCGTTCGTCGCCGTCTTCGTTATTCCCATCTGTTACGGGGCGTATCGCGCCTGCATTCAGCCCCTTGTCATCTCCTTCGACTTCCGCATTCGAACTCTCCTTCGAGCCTATCCATGGCGGCTCGACGAAACCCCATACAGCCTCTCCGCCCACCCAGAGGCATCGTCCACGAAACCCTGGTTCGAGTTCCCCCATCCCGAACGGACGGGGGAACACATACTGATGTTCCTTCATCTGCATTACCGCACCGGATTCTGGGACAGGCGTATGGCACCACGCGCCAAGCCTGAGCTGAAGGCACAGTTGTCGCCGATCTGGTTCGCCGGCGATCCGCGCTTCTTCGGCGTCATCGCCGCGACCAAGCCTGGAAGCGATAAGGCCGCCCCTGTACCGAGGCGCCTGCACCTGCTCGTCCAGATCGGCGCCAGCAAGAGGGAGGCACCGATCGATGTCAATCCATGGCAAGCCGCCCCTGAAGATCTTGCCCGTGCCCGGCAAGCCGTAGGTTGGCGAGGCCCACGTGACTGAAGACCAGCCCACGTACATCCTCAATGACTCCGCGACCGCCCCCGACCGTGAAGCCTGGTTCGCGCTGCCCGCCGGATTCACCACCCTGCCGCTCGGCGCTCTCACCGCTTCGTCCGACAGCACCGACGGCTCGCGGCTGCGGGAAGTGGTCGATGACATTCTTGCCGGGGTTCCCGACGGGGTCGGTCGGCAGCAGGTGATCGGGCAGTTAGCCGGCGCTCAGCGGATGATGCTCGCCTTACGCGAAGAAGGCGTCGTGCACTGTTCGCTGGGGCTCCATCGCGACGACGACGGCGACGGGCGTCTGCTCACCTCGTTCTTCACCTTCCGGTGGCAGGAGATCAGTCGCGCTCCCCGGCACCTCACCGCCGCCCGCGCCGTCGCCGAAGGCCACGACCGTATCGAGGTCCTCGACCTCCCCTGCGGCCCCGCCGCACTCGGCGAGGTGGCGAGGACCGTCGCGCCGGATCTCGGGCTGGCCGTCGAGCGGCTGCTGCAGATTCACGCCTATCTGCCCCATCCCGACGGCAGCCGGCTCGTGGTGCTCACCCTCACCACCCCCACCGTGCAGCGCCGCACCCACTACCGCGCGATGCTGCACGACGTCGCCGCGCACGTCAGCTTCGACGACCCGCTGGTACACCTGCGCACACACGTGTGACGCGGGGACCGCCGCACCCCCGGTGCGTGCACCAAGGGGCGGGACGACGGCGGTCCCCGCGTGGGGGACGCGGGCCGGTCAGGCCGTGCCCTGCGTCCGGCGACCAGGAGGTCCGGGAGCCGCTCCGGAGGTTCCTTGCCGACGTCCTCAAAGATGCCCGACCCGTGTTAACCCCGTGCTGCGCCGGCGTGACACCCTCGTACCGTTTGCGGAATCACACGCGGAATCGCACGCCGATTCGCGCGCGGAAGCACTCGGTCCCGGTCAGGCCGCTCACCGCCACCGCGGCTGCCGCAGCGGCACCCCGGAGTCGCCCGACGCCGGGGTCCGTACCGCCAGCACCTGGTTCACGCCGATCCGGTTGTGCTCGAAGGACAGCGCCGACGCCGCCATGTACAGCCGCCACACCCGCGCCCGCCCCGGCGAGGTCAGGGCCACGGCCTCCGTCCAGCGGGCCTCCAGGTTCGCCACCCAGCGGCGCAGCGTCAGCGCGTAGTGCTCGCGCAGCGCCTGGGTGTCGCGCACCTCGAAGCCCGCGCGCTCCAACTGGTCCACCGTCGTGCTGAGGGGCAACAGCTCGCCGTCGGGGAAGACGTAGGCGTCGATGAACTCGTCGATGGTGTAGTCCTCTTCGTCCGCCAGCGGGCGGCGGGCGATCTGGTGGTTGAGCAGCCGGCCGCCGGGGCGCAGCAGCCGGTGGAGGCCGCGGGCGTATTCGCCGTAGCGCTGGGAGCCGACGTGCTCGGCCATGCCGATGGAGGAGATCGCGTCGTACGGGCCGTCCGCCGTCTCGCGGTAGTCCTGTACCCGGATCTCGATACGGTCGCCGAGTCCGGCCTCGGCCACCCGCTTGCGGGCGTACGCGGCCTGCTCGCCGGAGAGCGTGATGCCGACGGCGCGCACGCCGTACTCGCGCGCCGCATGCAGCACCATCGAGCCCCAGCCGCAGCCGACGTCGAGCAGCCGGTCGCCTTCCTGGAGGCCGAGCTTGCGGCAGACGAGGTCGAGCTTGGCGGCCTGGGCGGCCTCCAGGGTGCCGTCCTCGTGCCAGTAGGCGCAGGAGTAGACCATGGACGGGCCGAGGACGAGGGAGTAGAAGTCGTTGCCGACGTCGTAGTGGTGGCTGACGGCGGCCCTGTCGCGGCGCAGGGTGTGCAGGGCGCCGCGGCCCCTGTGCCGGCGCACCTCCTCGGGCGGCGGCGGGGGCGGGGGCAGCGGCCGGGAGAGGGCGAGGGCGCCGCGGGCGGCGGCGGCGAGGCGGGCCGGGCGGGGGCGGGGGGCGTCGGGGCCGCGCTCCCAGAGCAGGCCCGCGAGGCGGTCGAGGGCGGTGTACAGGTCGCCTTCGACGTCGAGTTCGCCGGCGACCCAGGCGCGGGCGAGCCCGAGTTCGCCGGGCCGCCACAGGATGCGGCGCAGGGCTCTGCGGTGGCGTACGACGAGGACGGGCGCGCCCTCGGGACCGGCTTCCGAGCCGTCCCAGGCGCGGATACGGATCGGCAGCGGGCCTTCGAGCAGCTCCTCCGCGAGGGCGGCGAGCCGGGGCGCGGCTCCGTGGGGCATGGCGCACCTCCGTGAGATGGGCAGGTGGTCGACGTGGGTGTCCGCCGTTGCTGGACTACACGTAAACACCAAGACCCACCCGGGGAAGTCCCGTTGCGCGCCGGGGCGCGGGTACCAGCCGAAAAGAGCAGTCAGGCGCCCTGCCCGGCGGACCGGGAGGGCGCCTGACCGGCGGGTACCACGGAGGTCAGGAGGCGCGGGCCTCCTCGCGGCTGCGCTCCTCGCGGCTGTCCTCGGCGGGCGGCAGGCCGGCGGCGCGGCGGGCCTGCTCCTTCTCCCGCGTCGCCTCCCCTTCGCGTACGGCCTGGTCGTGCTGGGCCCGGGCGGCGGCGGTGACCGGCGCGGCGGCCTCGTAGAACTCGTCCCGCGGCGATTCCATCGCACCCAGCGAGACCACCTCGCGCTTGAGGAAGACGCCGAGCGTCCAGTCCATGAAGACGCGGATCTTGCGGTTCCAGGTGGGTACGGCGAGGCCGTGGTAGCCGCGGTGCATGTACCAGGCGAGGCGGCCCTTGAACTTCAGGGACCGGCCGAACACGTTGATCATCGCGACGCCCTTGTGCAGGCCGAGCCCGGCGACGGCGCCCTTGTTCTTGTGCCGGTACTGGCGCTGCGGGAAGCCGCGCAGCTCCGCCACGACGTTGTCGCCGAGGAGCTTGGCCTGCCGCAGGGCGTGCTGGGCGTTCGGCGGGCACCAGGCGTTCTCGACGCCGGCGGCGCGGGCGGCGAGGTCGGGGATCTGGGCGTTGTCGCCGGCGGCCCAGATGTAGTCGGTGCCCTGGACCTGGAGGGTGGCGGCGGTGTCGACGTGCCCCTTGGGGCCCAGCGGCAGCCCGTACTCCTTCAGCACCGGGTGCGGCTTGACGCCGGCGGTCCAGACGATGGTGTGGGAGTCGACCTCCAGGCCGTTCTTGAGCACGACGCGGCCGTCGACGCACGACTCCAGGGAGGTGTCGAGGTAGACCTCGATACCGCGCTGCTGGAGGTGCTTCAGCCCCCACTTGCCGAGCGCCGGGCCGACCTCCGGGAGGATCTTGTCGGCGGCGTCGACGAGGACGAAGCGCATGTCCTCGCGCTTGATCGAGGGGTAGTACTTGGCGGCGTCACGCGCCAGGTCCTCGATCTCGCCTATCGTCTCGGCACCGGCGAACCCGCCGCCGACGAAGACGAAGGTGAGGGCCTTGCGCCGGGTGTCGGCGTCGTTGGTGGACTCCGCCTTGTCGAGCTGCTCCAGCACGTGGTTGCGGAGCCCGATGGCCTCCTCGACGCCCTTCATGCCGATGCCGTTCTCGGCGAGGCCGGGGATCGGGAAGGTGCGGGAGACGGCGCCGAGCGCGACGATCAGGTAGTCGAACGGCACCTCGTACGGCCCGCCGACGATGGGGGCGACGACCGCGACCTTGCGGTCCTGGTCGATGGAGGTGACCCGGCCGGTGAGCACCTCGGCGCCGGGAAGGACCTGGCGCAGCGGCACCACGACGTGCCGGGGGGAGATGCTGCCGGCGGCCGCCTCGGGGAGGAAGGGCTGGTACGTCATGTACGAGCGCGGGTCGACGACGGTGACCGACGCCTCCCCGTACCGCATCTTCTTCAGGATGCGGCGCGCCGCGTAAAGGCCGACGTAACCGCCGCCTACTACGAGGATCCTGGGACGCTCCGTAGTGCTCATGATTCGAGTATCCCCCCGGCACCGGAGGGGTGCTCGTGAGGGGGTTCACAAGCTCCACCCCCTCTACTGCTACACTTCGCCGCCGCACCTTGTGCGCTCCTCACGACTCCCGGGGCTTTTTTCGCTGACAGGCCGTTGAGCTGGCATTTCGGGGACGCGACGCACAGATGTCACTCTGACGCAAAGCGCCTGTCACACGCCGCGCGGGGCCGCGGAGTCCAGGATCCGAGCAAGAAGGCCAAATCCGCGCCGGAAGCATGTGAATAACTTCACGAACTTCTTTCCGCGCTCGGCTCCGTCACGTCCCCTCCGGGCTGTCCGGCACGAGTCGGCCCGTGAAACCGGCATCGCGCAGGCGCTCGCAGGCCGCGGCCACGTCGTCGGGGATGCACTGTTCGATCATGAACCCCTGCTGCGGGTAGATCATGAGCCGCTGCTGCGCCCCGGCCAGCATGTCGAGCACCAGGCGCGCGTCTCCGAGGGAGTCGACGTATCCGGTCAGGGTCATGGGGGTGGAGGCGCTGACCCACTCGACTTCGGGCCACAGCTTGCGTGCGGTCCCGTAGGCCCGTCGTTCCTCGTACGGCTTGCTGATCAGCAGGACGGACGACACAGGGACGCCTTGCTTTTCGAGCAGCGCACGGGAGAAGCGGATGTTCTCCCCCGTGTTCCGGGCCCGGGGATGCGCGTTACGGCAGGTCAGCGGCCTTGATCGGCTGAGGCGCACCGGTACGCGATGCCGTCCAGGATGTCGTGCTCGCTGACGATCACGTCGGGGGCGCCCGTGCGTTCCATGACCGACAGCAGGACCAGCGCCCCCGCGGCGATCACGTCGACGCGGCCCGGGTGCATGACCGGGATCGCGGCTCGCTCCTCGTGGGTCGCCCGGAGCAGGAAGTCGGTGATCTCGCGGATCCGGGCCACCGGGACGCGGGCGTGGTGCAGGGCCATCGTGTCGTAGGCGGGGAGGTCCATCGCGATGCCCGCGACCGTGGTGACCGAGCCGGCCAGGCCGACCAGCGTGGCGGTGTCGCGGAGCGGGACCGCGGCTTCCGCCGTGTCCAGGGCCGCGGCGACGTCCGCCTTCGCCGCCGCGATCTGCTCCGGCGTCGGGGGGTCGGCGAAGTGGTGGCGTTCGGTGAGGCGGACGCAGCCGATGTCGACCGAGCGGGCCGCCGCCACGTCGTCGGTGCCGGCGACGAACTCCGTCGAGCCGCCGCCGATGTCGACCACCAGGTACGGCCCCGGCACCCGGCCCGACAGCTCCTTCGTGGCGCCGGTGAAGGCCAGCGCGGCCTCCTCGTCGCCGGTGATGACCTCCGGGCGGACGCCGAGGATCTCCTCCACGCCGCGGGCGAAGTCCGCGCGGTTCTCCGCGTCGCGGGAGGCGGAGGTGGCGACGAAGCGGGTACGCACCGCGCCCAGCCGCTCGATGACCTCCGCGTACCGGCGGCAGGCCGCGAAGGTGCGCTCCAGCGCCTCGGGCGCCAGCCGGCCCGTACGGTCCACGCCCTGGCCGAGCCGGACGATCTCCATCCGGCGGTCCAGGTCCTTCAGTTCGCCAGAATCAGGGTCGACGTCCGCGACCAGCAGGCGGATCGAATTCGTACCGCAGTCCACGGCAGCCACTCGGGTCATGCCCCATCCTCCCCGGATTCCTCTGGCGTCACGCACGGGCCCTTGGCCCACCACTCCGGCAGCATCGCCAGCGCCTCGTCCCCCAGCGGGTTCACCCCGGGCCCGGCCGCCAGCGCGTGCGCGACCAGCACGTGCAGGCACTTCACCCGGTCCGGCATCCCGCCCGCGCTCGGGAAGCCGGACAGCTCGGCGATCGTGTCGCGGCGGGCGAGGTAGTCCTCGTGGGCCGCGCGGTAGGCCGCCGCCAGCTCCGGGTCCGTCGCCAGCCGGGCCGTCATCTCCTTCATCACGCCGTCCGCCTCCAGCGTGCCGATCGCGGAGTTCGCGCGCGGGCACGTCAGGTAGTACAGCGTCGGGAACGGCGTGCCGTCGGGCAGCCGCGGGGACGTCTCCACGACGTCCGGGTTGCCGCACGGGCAGCGGTGCGCCACGGCGCGCAGGCCGCGCGGGGCGCGGCCCAACTGCGCGGCCACGGCGGCGGCATCGGCCGGGGTGGCGGGGGTGTGCTCGGTGGGCGGCGGGGGCTTGTCCATCTCTCCTCGTTCAGCCGGGCGGTCGGCGTCCGGCATCCGGCGTGCGGCCGGCGTGCCGCGGCGGGCGGCGTTCGCGTACGTGACGCGCCTCAGCGACGGCCGTCCGCCGCGTCCAGGCCGTCCCACAGGTTCTCGTACCAGGGCCTGTCCACCGTCTCCCCCGCCTCGCCGGAGCGGGCGGAGCCGGTGCCGTCGCGCATCAGGTAGCCGGTCTCGCCGGGCAGGACGTAGTGCAGGTGCTCGCGGGCCTGCCGGCGCACGTACTCCGGGTCGTTCCAGCGGGACTTCTCGTCCCGCAGGTCCTCCACCCGCTGCTCGGCCTGCGCCTTCTCCCGCTCCAGCTCAGCGATCTCGGCGCGCTGCGCGATGTACTGGCGCAGCGGGTACGCCAGCGCCACCACCAGCGAGCAGACGACGAGCGCGAGCACCGCGGCCCGCCCCGTCAGCCGGCTGCGCCGCGCGGGGCGCGCGCGGTAGACGCGCTCCGAGACCCGGCTGACGGCCTGCTCGCCGAGCAGCTTGAGCCGGGTGGTGGTGGAGAAGCGATCCCTGGCCATGTGCGTCGCCTCCTCCCCGGGCGGCAAGCGGTGGTCGGCCCCGGTCGCACCTTACGCGGTGCGGCCGGGGCCGGATGCGTCCGACGCCGATGTCGTACGGGGTCGGTCCGTTCAGCCGTTCTTGTAGCGGGGGAAGGCGCTGCGGCCGGCGTACTCGGCGGCGTCGTCGAGGATCTCCTCGATGCGCAGGAGCTGGTTGTACTTGGCGACCCGCTCGGAGCGGGCGGGGGCGCCGGTCTTGATCTGGCCGCAGTTCGTGGCGACGGCCAGGTCGGCGATGGTGACGTCCTCGGTCTCGCCGGAGCGGTGGGACATCATGCACTTGAAGCCGTTGCGCTGGGCCAGCTCGACGGCGTCCAGGGTCTCGGTGAGCGAGCCGATCTGGTTGACCTTGACCAGCAGTGCGTTGGCCGAGCCCTCGTCGATGCCGCGCTGCAGCCGCTCGGGGTTGGTGACGAAGAGGTCGTCGCCGACGATCTGGACCTTGTCGCCGAGCCGCTCGGTCAGCACGTGCCAGCCGGCCCAGTCGTCCTCGAACAGCGGGTCCTCGATGGACACCAGCGGGTAGTCCGCGACGAGCTGCTCGTAGTACTCCGTCATCTCGGCGGCGGAACGGCCCTTGCCCTCGAAGACGTACACGCCGTCCTTGTAGAACTCCGAGGCGGCGACGTCGAGCGCGAGGGCGACGTCCTGGCCCGCGGTGTAGCCGGCCTTCTGGATCGCCTCGATGATGAGGTCCAGCGCGTCCCGGTTGGAGTCGAGGTTCGGCGCGAAGCCGCCCTCGTCGCCGAGGCCCGTGGACAGGCCGCGCTCCTTGAGGACGGCCTTGAGCTGGTGGTAGATCTCCGCGCCGCAGCGCACGGCCTCGGAGAACGACTCGGCGCCGATCGGCGCGATCATGAACTCCTGGATGTCGACGTTGGAGTCCGCGTGGCTGCCGCCGTTGAGGATGTTCATCATCGGCACGGGCAGCACGTGCGCGTTGGGGCCGCCGAGGTAGCGGAACAGCGGCAGGTCGGACGCCTCGGAGGCGGCGTGCGCGACGGCGAGGGAGACGCCGAGGATGGCGTTGGCGCCGAGGGAGGACTTGTCGGGGGTGGCGTCGAGGTCGAACATCGCCTGGTCGATGAGGCGCTGCTCGGTCGCGTCGTAGCCGACGAGCTCGGGGCCGATCTGCTCGATGACGGCGAGCACGGCCTTCTCGACGCCCTTCCCGCCGTAGCGGGCCTTGTCCCCGTCGCGCAGCTCCAGGGCCTCGAAGGCGCCGGTGGAGGCGCCGGACGGAACGGCAGCACGGCCGGTGCTGCCGTCGTCGAGGCCGACCTCGACCTCGACCGTGGGGTTGCCGCGGGAGTCGAGAATCTCTCGGGCTACGACGACGTCGATGGACGGCACGGTGTCTCCTTCGGAGGGATTCGCTACGGGTTCCGCCCTGAGCCTAGCCGCCCCGGGTGACGGCCCCGGCGCGTACCCGGCCGCATTCCGCGGTACGAGACGGTTCGGGCCCGGGGGCAGGGCGGCGGCCCGGGGGCAGGGCGGCGGCCCGGGAGCCGACGTCGTACGGCGTGGTCGTCCCGGCCCGCGCACCGGACGGGCCGGGACGGCCGCGCCGTACCGCCGTGGCGTGCCGGGCGGCAGGGGAGGCGGCGGTGCACACGGCGCGGGCGGGCCGGCCGGTTCGCGGCCCGGTGCGGCCCGCCCGCGCGCCGGACTAGCCCACCTTCAGCTTCTGGCCGGGCCGGATCAGGTCCGGGTCCTCGCCGACGACCGATTTGTTGTCCTCGTACAACTGCTGCCAGCTCTCCGCGCCGTGCCGCCGGGCGATGTCGTCGAGGCTGTCGCCCTCGCGGACCTCGTAGTAGAAGCCGCGGAAGACCGTGCGGGACTCCGGCTGCGTCTGCTCGCCGGCGCCGCGGGCCTCGGTGCCCTGCGGAGCCTCCTGCGGCGCCTGCTCCTGCGCCTGCGGGGCCGGCTGCGACTGGGTCTGCGGCTGGCTCTGCTGTTGCTGCTGCGGGGCGTCCTGGGGCGCCGGCGGGACGATCTGCCCGGCGGCCGGACTGCCCGCGGCCAGGCCCGCGCGTGGCCCGCAGTTGGGCCACGCCCCCGGGCCCTGCATGGACAGCAGCCGCTCCGCGACGGCGATCTGCTGCTGCTTCGTCGCCAGGTCGGCGCGCGGGGCGTAGCTGCGGCCGCCGGCGGCGGCCCAGCTCGTCTGGGAGAACTGGACGCCGCCGAAATAGCCGTTCCCCGTATTCGTCGCCCAATCTCCTCCGGACTCACAGGCGGCCACCCGTTCCCACGTATCGATCGGCGCCGCGACCGCGTTCTGGGCGCCGAGCACCGGCAGCCCGAACGCGGTTCCGGTGGCGCCCACGAGGACGGCCATGCGGGAGTGCGTGCCCAGGCGTGCCTGTGCGGCGGGACGGCGGTGCTTACCCGTTCCGGCAGGAAGAAGCATGATGCTCTTTTCTCACCGACGCCTGCGAGGTGAGCTGTCGGGTGCGGGCTGTGAGTGCCCGGCCGTACGTCATACGTGCGGCTTGACCCCAAGCCGCCGGTCCGCCTTCTCGTTGGACCGGAGCGGCACTTACCGTGGGTCCCCCGCTCCTGTCAGCGGTGCTTCATGCACAGGTGACCCGGGTGAACGCCGACAGGATTCGGCGTGAGGCGATCACCGGGACTCGCGTTGGCGAGCGATGTGACGGTAAGCACATAGGCGTGTGCGATTCAAAGACCTCGGAAAGCGCCACGCCCGGTTTACGTCCGTCAGGTAGCCCGGTCAGCCGATTACGTCAAATATGACTAATCCGCGCCGACTTTACCCGCCCGCTGTTCAGTTCCCGCGCAATTCGAGTTCCTGACCAGGCTTGATGGTGTCGGGGTCCTTACCCAGGGAGTTCTTGTTCCCGTCGTACAATTCGGACCATCCGCCCGACAGCGAATGCTCTCTGGCAATTTCCGAGAGGGTGTCACCCGGTCGGACGGTATAACTGCCGTCGCCCGCCGCGGCGTCGCCGCCCTGGCGGTCCTCGCCGCGCTTCTCCGTGTCGCCGGGGATCTCCGCGATCCACTCGCGGCCGGGTTCCGGCAGCTCGTTCGCGTTGGGCGACTGGGAGGCGCCGGGGGTCTCGACGGCCTCGCGCGGGCCCTCGGGGGCGCCGGGCGAGGACGGGGCTTCGGACGGGGTGGGGGTCGCGGAGGCGTCCGGGGCGCGGTGCCGGCCGGAGCCCTCGGCGGAGGGGGCGCCGTCGTCACGGCCGGTCGACTCGCCGGAGCCGCGGTCACGCTCGTCCGGGTCCTGGCCGCCGCGGTGCTTGCCGCCCTCGGTGGACTTCCGGGCGTCGCGGTCGCCGTCGTCCCCGCGGTCGTCCCCGTCCTCGCGGTCCGTACGCCGGTCCTCGTCCCGGCCGTGGGAGTCGTCGTCCGGGGCGGGGGCGGGGGTCGGCGGCGCCGTGGGCAGCAGCGGCAGCTCGGCGCCGGGGTCGACCTCCGGCACCCCGTCGTCGCCGTGCAGCCCGGCGTCCTGGGCGCACTCCGGCCACGCCTTGTCGGCACCCATGCCGGCGAGGATGCGCTCGGCGACCGTGATCTGCTGCGCGCGGCTGGCGAAGTCGGGCTGCGAGGCGAACTCCTCGCCCCCGTACTCCTGCCACATGTCCATCGTCAACTGCAGGCCGCCGTAGTACCCGTTGCCCTCGTCGGCACTCCACAGCCCGCCGCTCTCGCACTCGGCGACCCGGTCCCACGTGCCGGCGTCGGCGGCGCTCGCGCCGCTCGCGCCCAGCAGCGGCAGGGCGAGACCCGCCCCGGTCGCCCCGGCCGCGACGACGAACGCGGGGGCCTGGCGGGGACGTCGGTGGCGTCCGTTACCCGAGCGCATGCGAGTGCCTTTCGTTCCCTGTGTGTTCGAGCCAGTGGCCGAACTTAATACCGAACTACCTCCGATCACAAGTTGATCGCCTGATAGTCACGCGCAGATCACAGAGAACGGCCGAAGTGCACCGGCAGCGTCCGAAGGCCGCGCATGATGAGCCCGCCGCGCCACCGCAATTCGGACGTCTCGCCCGCCAGCCGCAGGTCGGGAAGGCGGCGCAGCAGGGTACCCAGGGCGGTCTGCGCCTCCAGACGGGCGAGGGGGGCGCCGAGGCAGTAGTGGATGCCGTGGCCGTAGCCCACGTGCTGATTGTCACGCCGCGACAGATCCAGGCTGTCGGGGTCGGCGAAGCGTGCCGGGTCGCGGTCGGCGGCGGCCAGCACGACGAGTACCGGATCGCCCACGGCGACGCGCTGCCCGCCGATCTCCAGCGGCTCGGTGGCGAACCGCCACGTCGCCATCTCCACCGGGCCGTCGTAGCGCAGCAGTTCCTCCACCGCGGAGGGCAGCAGCGCGGGATCCGCGGCCAGCCGGGCACGCTCGACGGGGTGGGTGAGGAGGGCGTACGTGCCGTTGCCGATCAGGTTGACGGTGGTCTCGAAGCCCGCGAACAGCAGGATGAACGCCATGGCGGCGGCCTCGTTCTCCGTCAGCTTCTCGCCCTCGTCGGAGGCGCGGATGAGGCCGGAGATCAGGTCGTCGTCCGCGGCGTCGCCCCCGCCGAGCGCCGCGCGCTTGCGGTGGATCAGCTCGGCGAGGTAGGCCCGCATCTTCTTCACCGCGCGGGCGACGCCGCCTCGCGGGCCCTTGCCGTGGTTACGGGGGTCCGGGGGGCGTCCCCCGGAGGAATGCAGCATCACGCCGGCCCAGTCGCGGAAGTCGTCCTGGTCCTCGGCCGGGACGCCGAGGAGGTCGCAGATGGCGTAGATCGGCAGCGGGAAGGCGAACTCGTGGATGAGGTCGGCCTCGCCGCGGTCCGCGAAGCCGTCGATGAGGCGGTCGGTCAGCTCCTGCACGCGGGGCGCGAAGGCGGCGACGCGGCGGGGCGTGAACGCCTGGGAGACCAGCCGGCGCAGCCGGGTGTGGTCGGGCGGGTCGATGTTGAGCAGGTGGGTCATGAGGCCCGCGCTGCGCTCACCGGGGATGCCGGTCTTGTCGCTGTGGTGGTGCGCGGGGTTCTTGGACAGCCGGGGGTCGGCGAGGGCCTGCCGGGCGTCGGCGTAGCGGGTGACGAGCCAGGCGTCGACGCCGCTGGGCACGGTGGTGCGGTGGACGGGCGCGTGGGTGCGCAGCCAGGCGTACGCGGGATAGGGGTCGGTGGCGAACTCCCAGCTGAAGAGCGCGGGCTCGGGCCCGCCGCCCGCGGGCGGACCGGCCATCTCAGCGGGCGCCGGGGGACCCGGTGGAGGCGGACGGCCCTTCGGACCTGGAGCCGGCCTTCTCGGCCGTGAGGATCGCCTCGCGGTACGTACGCGCCGCGGCCCGCAGCGCCCTCTCCGGCTCGACGCCCTGCGCCTCGGCCCGCAGCGCCAGCGCGAGCAGTTCGGCGCCGAAGCCGTCCACGGGATCGTCCGCCGGCGCAGCCGCGCCGCGGCCTTCCCGTACGGCGGAAGCCTCGTCCTTACGCGCGCCGTTCCCGGCTGCGGCCGGAGCCCCGTTCCGGCTCCCGGCCTGTGTCCCGCCGCCGTCCGCCGGGCGCCCGCCGGGCACCTGCACCGTCAGGCCTGCCGTGCGGGCGCGGCCCGCCAGCTTCGCCACCAGCGACAGCGCCGGCTGGGCCAGCGGGACGCCTTCCGTGACCGACGTACGCCGCTTCTCTATGGCCTTCTCGCGCAGCCAGTGCGCCTTCACGTCCGCGGGGGTCTCGGCGACCGCGTCGCCGAAGACGTGCGGATGGCGGCGGACCAGCTTCTCCACGAGGGTGCCCGCCACGTCGTCGATGGAGAAGGGCTCCTCGGGGTCCTCCTCCGCGATCCTGGCGTGGAAGACGACCTGGAGCAGCACGTCCCCCAGCTCCTCGCGGACGGCCTCCAGGTCCCCCGCCTCGATCTCCTCGACCAGCTCGTAGACCTCTTCCAGGCTGTGCGCCGCCAGTCCCGGGCTGGTCTGCCCGCTGCTCCAGGGGCACTCGCGCCGGATCCGGTCCATCACCTGCACCACGTCGACCAGCCGGGCGCCCGGCACGTCGTACGACCCGGGCAGCAGCTCCAGCGACGGCATCTCCACCCGCCCCGAGCCCGCCAGCCGCGCCAGGCCGTCCGTCAGCCGGGGCTCGCCGTCCGCCGCGGCGACCACGACGACGGTGGCGCCCCCGGCGCAGGCGTCGACCAGCTCGCGGGCGTCGGGCTCGGCGGTCTCCACCGCGACGCCCGCCTCGCGCAGATACGGCACCTGCGGATGTGCGGCGTCGGCGCACAGCACGCGGTCGGCGCCGCGCAGCGCCTCCCACGCGGGCCAGGACAGCAGCCCCGGGGCGATGCGGTGGGTGGTGGTCAGCAGGATGATTCGGCCGGTCACGTCCCCGACCGTAGCCGACGCCGCCGACAGCCCGGCACCGGCCGCCGCCCGGGGCCGGGCCGCGCCCCGCGCCGCCCGCTCACTGCTGGGGGACGACGCCGCCCTCGGCGGTGGCGCTGACCTGCTTGATCCACGGGGTGTCGGCCTGTCCCAGCCGCACCTGCTCGTTGTCCCACGTACCGAACCGCGGGCTGACGTCGATGCCCAGATCCTTCGACGCCTCGACCAGCACGCCGCCGAGCCGCGCCTGGCCGTCCGGCGTCTGCGGGTTGATGCCCAGCTTCTCCACCAGGCCCTGCACCATGAGCTGCTGCTTGTAGTGCGTGTCCAGGCCCTCCGGCGGGATGCTGTACTGCTGGAGGTACATCGCCTCCAGCTGCTTCTCACCGCCGACCGACTCCGCCTCGGCGCGGCGCGTGCGCTGCACCTCGCCGCGGGGGACGGTCACGCCGTGGTTCTCCGCGGCCTGCTCGATGACCCGGCCCTGGAGCATGGAGTTCAGCGTGTCCACGCTGAGGTCGCCGCTCTGGTCGATCATCTCGTCGGCCTGGGGGCTGTCGTTCTGCGCGTCGCGCACGTCGGCGACCCGGTTCTGCAACTGCGAGACCGTGATGCGCTCGTCGTCGCCGAGCACGGCCGCGGCTCCCGCGCGCGGTTCGCCGCTGCACGAGCTGAGCAGCGGCACGGCCGCGATGAACGCGGCGGCGGTTACGGCGAGCGCTGTCCTGCGCATGGCGGCCTCCTGGGCGGCTTTCCTGCGGCGGCGTGCCACTTCGTGATACGGATCACGATCTTATGCAACGGGTGGCCGGCGCCACCACTGCCAAGGCATGACTTGTCTGTTCGGCCGTTCTGTTCGGCCGTCATTCATGTTCCGTACACCGCGGCACAAGAAGGTTCGGCAGTGACCGTATCCGACGTGCCGACGCAGCCGGCAGCCGCCTCCACTTCACCGCCGGATCCCGCCGCCGCCCCGGATCCCGCCGCCGCCCCGGCCAGGCGACCGGGACACCGCTACGACGTGGACGTCATCCGGCTGCTGTGCGCCTGCGGCGTCATCCTGGGGCACACCGGCTCGGAGTTCATCAACGCCGTGGGCCGCCAGGAGGCGAACGGTGCCGCCGCGTACTGGGCGGGCATGACCGCCGACGCGATCAGCCGGTTCGCCGTCCCCATGTACTTCGCGATCGCCGGCTGGGCCGTCCTCGTCGGCGCCCCGCCGCGCGACGGGTGGCGGCTCGCGCAGCGCATGGTGCGCATCGTCGTCCCCATGGGCGTGTGGACGGTCGTCTATCTGCTGTGGGGCAAGCTGCGGGAGACGAATGAGGACCCCCTGCGGAACCTGGCCGTGGACGCGGCGTTCGGGACCGTACGCCCCGCCTACCACCTCTGGTATCTGTACGCCTACGTCCCCGTCGTCCTCCTCCTCGGCTTCGTCGTCCTGGTGCGCGCCGGCCGGCGCCCCTGGTGGCTCGGCGCGGTGCTCCTCGGCTTCGCCCTCGGCCCCGGTCTGCTGGCCGACGCAGGCCGGGTGGCGGACTCGGGCACACCGTCGTTCGGCTGGGGGTTCGGCGTCTACTCCCTCGTGTACGCGGCCGGGGGCGCCCTGCTCTTCTCGCTCCGCCCGCGGAGCGGACGCGGCACACGCGCGCTGTGGCTGGGCACGGCGACGGCGGCGATGCTGGGCGTGCTGCTCTACCAGACGCAGGTGAAGTACGTGATCCCCAACGCCCATGTGCTGGTCGCGGTCTTCACCGGCGCCGTGCTGCTGACGCTGACCCGGGTGCGGGTGCCGGAGCGGTGGCGCCCGCTGCTGAAGCGGGTCGCGGGGGCCGCGTTCGGGGCGTACCTGGTGCACCTCATGGTGATCAGGACCCTGGCGGAGCCGCTGGTGTCGGCGGATCTGGGCGGCGCGGAGGCGGTGGTGCTCACCGCGGGGATATGGGCGGCGAGCGTGGTGCTGTCCTTCGGCGTGGCGCTGCTGTGGCAACGGCTGGGCCTGCGGCGGCTGCTGGGGTAGCGGACGGGGGGCCGGGCCCGTACGAGCGCTCCGGCGCCCGTACGGCCGCTCCCCCCGCGGCTTCGCCGGCTACGGCTTCGTCAGCGCCCTGCGCACCTTCCCCAGCGCCCTGCGGGCGTGGGGCACCCGGCCGAGGTTGCCGCCCGGCAGCCGCAGCGCCGTCAGCCGCTTACGCTTGAAGTACGGCCGGGTGGCGGCGTCCAGGTACACCGCCAGCCACTCCTGCGCGCCGGGGCGCAGCCGCGCGTGGTTGTCGGCCTGCATGCAGTACCCCACCGCCGTGAGCAGCCCGGCGAGTTGGGCGGCGTCCCGCGCCGGGCGGTCGGGACCGCCCAGTTCCGGGACGACGGAGTCCACGATGGTGACGGGTATCCGGTTGCTGTTCTGGTACGGGGTCAGCCGCTCCAGCAGCGTGTCCGTACCGACCCGGGCGACGGGGATGCCGTACAGGGTGGCCGCGGTGAGCATCGCCGTGGAGAAGCAGCCGACGACCAGCCGCGGGCGCAGGGTGCCGTACAGCGCCTCGGCGAGCATCGGCTCCTCCTGCACCGTCAGCGTGACGCCCGCGTCGGCGGCGGCCTTCTGCAGCACCGTGGAGTAGCGCGCGGGGGCGGTGGGGTGGGGCTTGAAGAGGACGGCGCGGTGGCCGGCCGCGGCGGCGCCGCGCAGCATCCGCTCGTGCAGCGCCTCCTCCTCGGCCCGGCTGAGGATGTTGAGCGCGGCGAGGTACTGGCCGAGGAGGACGGCGGTGGGCGCCCCGTCGCCGTCGTCGCCCGCGGGAGTGGCGGCGGTCACCTCGTCGAGCACGGCGCGGAACGCCTCGTTCGGCACCACCTCCGCCGGCACTCCGTACTCGGTGAGCAGCAGCGGTTCGAGCCCCGGCACCAGGTCCAGGTGCAGCAGCCGCTGCACCCGGCAGGCCACGTGCTGCGGCAGCCGCTCGCGGGTCGGGCCGTAGCTCATCAGCCCGTCCGCGTACACGTGCACGTCGGCGTCGGCGAAGATCGCGACGAGCGCCTTGGCGGGCGGCGCGGTCACCGACTCGACCACCAGGTCCAGCGGCCCGTCGCCGAGGTCCCAGGCGCGCCGCAGCAGCCGCTGGAGCAGCGGCACGTCGCCGCCCCTGGGGTGCCAGGCGGCGGGGTGGTGCGGGCGGATCTCGTGGTTGTAGTCCAGCACCTCGTCGAAGCGGGCGGAGACCGGCGTCCAGCCGTGCATCTCGGGCAGGTGGACGGCGGTCTCGGGTACGGCCGCGTTGTTGGCGACGAGCAGGATGCGGCGGGCGCCGGCGCGCGGCCCGAACTGCCCGGCGTCCAGCGCGGCGGCGAGCGTCGCCGCCCCGTACAGCGTGGAGACCTCGAAGATCTGGGTGCGGTGCTCGTGCACGGTTCAGGCGACCCTTTCCGGCTTTCCCGTACTGTCCTGCGTGCCCTGCCGGCCCGGCCTCCCGGGCTTCCCCCGCCCCGTCGCGCGCAGTTGCCGCAGCATGCGGCCGCGCTGCTCGTCCATGCCGCGCAGGGTCTCCTCCAGCACGTCCTGCGGCATCCGCCGCAGCGCCTCGGCGGAGGCGCGCTCCAGGCGTCTGGCGAGGCCCGGCTCCAGGCGTTCGGAGTTGCCGCGGTGGAAGGCGATGAGGGCGCAGTACGTCCGTACCGCCTTCGGCAGGAAGCGGTCGGCGTCCGGGTCGGCGAGGACGGCGTTCAGCATCGCGTCGTGCGCGGGGATGAAGTCGAGCTGGCGGTCGTCGCTGATCTGCGTGAGGGAGGTCTTGACGCCGCGCCGGTAGAAGACCCCGAGCAGGCCGGTGACGGCGAAGGTCTCGGCGTTCAGGTGGAGCATCCACGTCCACAGCCGGTCCTCGGCGGTGCGCAGCTCGGCGGCGAAGCGCCCGGCGCCGTCCTTGAACAGACGGCGGTGGTAGATGCCGGCCCAGACGAAGGGATAGTCGACCATCGTTTCCAGATTGGCCTGACCGATGCCGTCGCGGGCCGCAAGTATCGTGTCGCGCCGCCGCGCGGGCGCGCGCCGCACGACGCGGTCGCGCCCGTTGGACTGCACGTGGTCGACGCGCACGAAGTCGGTGCCGTACCGGTCCATCGCGGCGATGAGGTCGTCCAAGTACCCGGGCGCGTACCAGTCGTCGCCGTCGAGGAACGTCAGATAGTCGCCTCTGGCGGCGTCGATGCCGCTGTTACGGGCCCGTGCGATGCCCTGGTTGGTCTCGTGCCGGATCACCCGCGCACCGGGCAGCGTCCGCGCGGCGCGGTCGACGATCTGCGCGGTGGCGTCCGTCGAGCAGTCGTCGACGAGGAGGAACTCCCGGTCGGAACGGGCGTTGCGGGCCAGGCTGCGCAGGGTGTCCTGGGCGAAGTCCTGCACATTGTGAAAGGGCACGATGACCGACAGTTTGGGCACTTCGCAAAGTTAAACGTGCGACCGCTCAAGCGGTTGCCGCCGAGGAGTCCAGCCGGTGAATTCTCGGTGCCCGACGGGCAAACGTGTGCCGTTTCTCCGGCTTCGTACGGGGCGCCGCCCGGTCCTGTGCCGCGCGGGGCGATAGGGGGAGCCTGTCACCCGGCGAGCAGTTGGGCGACGGCCAGGCGGACGTCCTCGTCCTCGGTGAAGGCGCGCCAGCCGCCGTTGTGGTGGAGGCGGTGGCCGGGGAGGTCGTGAAGGAATCGGGCGGCCTCCCGGGCAGGGGGGCCGATGCGGGTGAGGTGGCGGAGGGCGGGGAGGGTCACCGGGAGGTACGTTCCCTCGGGCAGGTGCCGTACGGCGTTCAGGAGCGCCGGGACGGTGGTCTGGGTGTCGCCGGTCGCGGACCACAGGGCGTGCGCGGCCTCGACGCTGGTCCACGGGTCGGCGGCGGTCAGCAGGGGGCGTAGTACGTCGGCGCAGGGGGCGGCGTGGGGGCCGAGGTCGGCGAGCATGCGCAGGGTGTGGCGGGGGAAGCGGTGCCCGGCGGCGGGGGCGAGCAGGCGCAGGGCGGGGGCGGGGTCGCCGCCGGTCTGCCAGTGGGCCCAGGCGGCGAGTGCGGCGTGGTGGCCGGTGGTCGCGTCGGCCCGTACGAGAAGGGGTCCGCGTGCCGCATGGGCGGCGGGGCCGATGCCCGCGAGGGCCCTGGCCGCCGCGGGCCAGGTCTCGTCGCTGCGTAGCAGGTCGAGCAATTGGGGCACGGCGGGTGCCGCGGCCGGGCCCCAGGCGGCCACTGCGTCGCAGAGCCGGGTGAGCACGCCGGTGTCCGCGGCGGTGCGCGGCGCTGCGGCGAGGCGGTCGCAGACCGCGGGCAGCAGTGGCGCCACGTGATCGGTCAGGCGTGTCAGCACCTCGTGGAGGGCCGGGAGCACCGGCCAGTGCCAGCCGTGGATGCCGCCGTGGTACGCGGAGTTCGCGGCGAAGCCCGAGCGGGTCCCGGCGATGTGTGCGGCCAGGCCCGGCAGGCAGCGCGGGTCGTTCATCCGGGCCAGGGCCCACAGGGCGGCGTCCGCGACCGTCTCGCCCGTACGGACGTCGGGCCGGGCGGCGCCGTCGCCGAGCAGCCCGGCCACCGCGTCTGCGTGACCGGCCGCCTGCGGTCCGAGGCAGGCCAGCAACTCGACGGCCCGGTAGCGCACTTCGGCCTCCGGATCGCCCAGCCGCCCCACCAGCACCGGCATCAGCGAGGCCCCCGGCGAACGCCACTGCGCGAGCAGCCCTCCGGCCACCGCCAGCCCGCCCACCCGCTGCTCCGCGTCGGGGTGGTCGGCGAGCAGGCCCAGCGTGAACGCGGGCGAAGGGCCCGGGAACAGCCGGGCGGTCCACGCCTGGACACCCTGCGCCCCGCTCTCCCGCGTGCTGCTCTGCCGCCACAGCTCCACGCTCGGGTCCCGTACCGCCGCCAGCAGCATCTCCCTCCGCCCGGTCGCGAACCCGGGGTCGCCCGCCGCGAGCGCGTGCACGGCCGCGAGGCGCAACTGCGGCTCCGGGGAGTCGAGCTGCGCGTGCAGCAGGGCGCCGGCCTCCTCGTACCGCTCACCCACGGGCTCGCGCGTACGCGCCCGGCCGAGGGCCAGCGCCAGGTCGAGGCGGCTCACGAGGTCGGTCTCCGCCCGCCAGCGGTCCAGCAGCGCGGGCAGCAGGACCGCGCCGGGGCTGGTGCAGGCGCCGGCGATGTCGGCCGCGGCGCGGCGGACCTCCGGATCCGGGTCGGCCAGCAGGCCGAGTACGCCGGGCAGCGCCCCGTCCCACGCGCCCGCCCAGCCGGGGGTCACGAACCGCTCCTCGACCCGCCCCGCCTCCCCGGCGAGCATCGCCACCAGATCCAGCACCGCGGTCCTGCACCGCACATGCGGCGAGGCGGCGAGCCGGAGCAGAAAGGGCAGCGCGGCCGGGGCGGCGGGGCAGATCCAACCGCCCTGGTGGAACAGCAGGTTCTCCAGCTCGTACGCCGCCTCGTCCGCGTCCGCGCGCTCGGGCCCGGCGCAGCGGCGCAGCAGCCCGGGTACGTCCTCGGCGGTGCCGTAGTTGTGCCGCAGCGCGGCCCAGTCGACCTCGTCCAGCCCCTCCCCCACGCGGGCGAGCCCAGGGCGGCGGCGCGGGCCGTTCCACCGGGATCGGCCGGCGGTGCTCACCGGCCAGGCCGACGGGGCGGCCGTCGACGCGCCGGAACGCCCGGGAGGCCGCCCGCGGTCATCTCCCGCACTGCTCCCGCAGCGTCTCCTTGTCCGCCGTCGTCACCGGCAGCTCGTACTTCAGAGCGACCTGCGCGAACCGTACGCCGTACGCGCAGCGGATCCCCTCGGCCGGCGGCAGCCACTCCCCCGGTCCCGAGTCGCCCTTCGAGGAGTTCGTGTCGCCGTCGACCGCGAGGAGGTTCAGCGGGTCGTTCGCCAACTGCTTCCGCTTGTCCTCCGCCCACTCCCCGGCGCCCATCTGCCACGCGTACGACAGCGGCACCACATGGTCTATCTGCACGTCCATCGAGGTGGACGGGCCGCGCTCGAACGCGATGTCCCGGCCCGCGTACGGATCCGCCAGCTCCATCGTCTCCACGGTGCAGTCGTCGCCGCTCTCCAGCCGGACGTCCTGTCCGTCGCGGCGCAGCAGGTCGTTGCGGGTGTCGCAGCCGTTCCCGGCCAGCGGCACGCCGGGCGCGGTGTCCATCCAGGCGTAGCCGAACTCGTCGCGGTCGTAACCGGATCCGGATCCGCGGCTCTCGGTGGCGAGGCGGTCGATCACGCGCCGGGCGGCCTCGCGGTCGGCGGCGGTGGTGAGGGGGGCCAGGCCGGGGGCGGCGCCGCCGGGGTTGTCGAGGGGGGAGGTTCCGCTTCCGGAGGTGCCGGGCGTGGCGGGGGCCTCGTCGGCGGGTGGTTTGTCCGCCCGGTCCTGCACGGTGTCGCACCCGGCGGTCAGGGTCACGGTCACGGCCGAGACGGCGGCAAGGAGCGGCGGCAGCAGGCGGCGTATTCGTATCACGGCACTCGCACTTCACGTCGGAGCGGAGCCGGGACCCCGGCCGGGCCCCGGCTCCGCATGCTAACGGCCCCCCGCCGGGCCGCCTACGGATAGACCTCCGCCCGGTCGACGGACACGAACGCCGCGCCCGAGTTCGGGTTCTTCTCGCCGGTCACCCGGATCCGTACGGTGTGCTCGCCGCGCGGCAGCACCGGGCTCACCCACTGCAACTGCTCGCCGACGCGCGGGCTGCCGTAGTAGTCGACGCGCTGCTCCGGGCCGCCGTCCACGGAGATCGCGGCGATGCCGTTGCCGGTGTCCTTGACCGACAGCAGCGCCAGCCGCGTCCCGGTGAAGCGGAACGTCGCCGTCGCGCCGGCCTCGGCGCTCCAGTGGTCGTTGCCCCAGAAGCACTGCACGGCGCAGCCGCTGCCGGAGTTCCAGTTGCCGGTGTACGTCACCTGCGGATCGGTGTCGTTGAGGGCCGTGGTGCCGGGGCCCGGGTCACCGGCCGGCAGGTCGATGGTCGCGCCCGCGGCCACGGGGGTGCCGAGGGCGGGGCGGCCGTCCGCCGTCCAGCCGATCTTCTGCACCCGGGTGGTGCGCCAGCTGTAGGTGAACGTCGTCGTGTTCTTCGCGTGGTACGCGATCCAGTCCTCGCTGCCGTCCGGCGACGTGAAGAAGAAGTGGTGCCCGGGGCCGTAGACGCCCGCGCCGTCGTTGCGCGAGAACATCGGGCCGGGCTCCTGCCGCCAGGCGGCGGGGTCGAGCGGGTTGGCGCCGGGGGCGAGGGACTTGGCCCAGATCGCGTAGTCGGGCTTGCCGGTGTCGCAGGCGGAGTACGTGAGGTAGAGGCGGCCGGCCGAGTTGTGGAGCGGGGTGGGGCCCTCGCGCACCTCGGGGCAGTTGCCGTCCGCGGGGAGGAAGACGCGGCCGCCGGAGAGGGTCCAGGGGTTGGACATCGGGGCGACGAAGAGCTGGTTGCCGACGCCGTCGTCGCGCTGGCCGCTCCAGGCGAAGTAGAGCTTGCCGTTGTGCCGGAAGGGCTCGCCGTCGATGGCCCAGCGGTCGTTGCCGGAGTCGGCGACCTTGGCCTTGAAGTGGTACGGGCCGAGCGGGTCGTCGCCCTGGGACTCCAGCACGTACATGCGGTGGGTGGGGTCGTTGCCGTCGCTGGCGGTGTAGTAGAGGTACCAGCGCCCGCCGTCCCGGAGGAGCCCCGGAGCCCAGATCTGCTTGTTGCGGGAGGGGTCGCTGTCGCGCCAGACCTCGTGCGGGGAGGCGGTGAGGAGGGTCGCGACGGAGGGGGACTTCCACATGCGGATGCTGTCGCCCTGGGTGGTGGCGACGTAGTAGTTGCCCTGGTGGGTGACGAGGGTGGGGTCGGCGCCGGTGTTGACGGGGTTACGGAACTGGCCGGCGGCGGCGGTGGGTTGGTCGGCCGGGTCGGCGGCTGCCGGGTCCGCCGCGCGGTCGGCGGCGGCGGCGGTGCGGTCGGCGGCGGTGCGGTCGGCCGGCGGGGCTTCGTCGGCGGCTGCCGGGCCGAGGCCGGCCACCACGGCGACGGCGAGCAGCGTCGCGGCCAGGGCCGGCCGGCGCCGGCGGCGGAGTCTGCGTACGGCGTGGGTCACGGTGGGTACCTTCCGTGCGAGGCCTGTGGGGGTGTGGTGCGCAGGAGGGTGCACGAGGTTTGTAGCGGAGATTTCAACGTTGTACAACCCGTCGCGGCGTCCGCGCCCGGGACGTACCCAGGTGCCACAGCAGCGCTACGCCCGTCACCCCCGCGGCCACCGGCCCCAGACCCGCGGGGCTCAGCCCGAACCACTCCTGCGCCAGCCCGCCCAGCCCGCCGCCGAGCGCCATCCCCGCGTACAGCGCGGAGGAGTTGAGCCCGAGCAGGACCGGCGCGGCGGCCGGGCCGAGCGCGACGAGCCGGTGCTGCTGCGGCACGACGACGAACCCCACGGCCACGCCCCAGACCGCCGCCCAGAGGAGCCCGGGTATGAGGGCCCGGGTGGCGAGGGGGGTCAGCGCGAGCGCGAGGACCGCGAGCGTGAGCGGCCCGGTGAGGACGCGGGCGGGGTCGCGGCGGTCGACCAGCCGCCCCGCGGCGGTGTTGCCGGCCAGCACGCCCACGCCCCAGGCCAGCAGGACCAGCGTCAGCAGCGACTCGTCGCCGTCCGTCGCGTCGCGGAGGGCGGGGGAGACGTAGGTGTAGAGGGTGTACGTACCGAGGAAGGCCAGCGTGGTCACGGCCAGCAGCGCCGGCACCCGCCCGCCCCGCGCGAGCGGCCGCAGCCGGTCGGCGAGCGTGGCGGGCGGCAGCCGTACGGCGGGCAGCCCGACGGCGACGCCGACCGCCGCCACCAGCCCGGTCCCCGCGACCGCCCACAGCGTGACGCGCCAGTCGGCGCTGCCGATCAGCGTGCCGAGCGGCAGCCCCAGCGCGGTCGCCAGCGTCAGCCCGCCGAGCACGAACGCCAGCGCCCGGCCGCGGCGTTCGGGCGGCACGATCGCGGAAGCGGTACTGGACGCCGCGGAGTTGATGACACCGGCGCCCACGGCGGTGACGACGCGGGCGGCCATGGCGGTCCCGTATCCGGGGGCCAGGGCGGTGGCGGCGTTGCCGGCGACGAAGACGCCGAGGGCGATCAGCAGCGTCGTACGCCGGTCGAGCCCGCCGGTGAGCGCCCCGACGACGGGCGCGGACACGGCCATCGTCAGGGCGAAGACCGTCACGAGCTGCCCGGCCGCGGGGGTGGAGACCCCGAGGTCGGCGGCGATGGCGGGCAGGAGACCGGCGATGACGTAGCTGTCGGTGCCGACGGCGAAGGTCGCGAGAGCGAGGGGCAGGAGCTGTCTGGTCACGGGACGGCACTGTAGGCAATACATGGACGCTTGTCCATGTATCCATACGTGGGTAAGGTGGCGGGCAGGCCCGAGTACGTCAGGAGAACGATGCGCGAGGTGTCCCAGCCCGCGGCCGAGTCGATCCGCATGGTGGACGTGCTGCGCGCGCTCGCCGACCCGGTGCGGCTGGAGGTCGTGCTACGGCTCGCCGCGACCGGCGAGGAGAGCTGCAACGCCATCGGCGGCGACCTCGACGTCCACCAGACGACGATGTCCCACCACTACCGCGTGCTGCGCGAAGCGGGCGTGACGTGGACGACGGTCAAGGGCCGGACGAGACTGGTGCGGCTGCGGCGGGACGACCTGGATGCGCTGTTCCCGGGCCTGCTGGACTCGGTACTGAACGGCGCGGCGTCGGCGGAAGACGGCGTCACCCGCCGCTGAGCAGGGCCTCCCCCAGGTCCGTACGCCGGTGCAGCACGCAGTGCCCGCGCCGCTCGGAGCGGACGAGCCCCGCCTCGCGCAGGACCGCCGCGTGCCGGCTGGCGCTGGCGGGCGCGACGTACAGGGCGTCGGCGATCCGCCCGGTGGACATCGGCCGGTCGAGGACTTCCAGCACGCGGGCGCGGGTGAGGCCGATGAGCCGGACGAGAGACTCGCCGGAGTGACCGGGCGCGGGGCCGGGCAGCCAGCCGGGCGCGGGAGTGAGCGGATGCACGAGGACGGGGGGCAGTTCGGGGTCGGCAAGAGCAACGGGCGTGCGGGTGCAGAAGAACGACGGGATCATCGTCAGCGGCCGCCCGTCGAGGGCGAACTCCCTGCTCACCGGGTACGCGCACTCCAGCCGGTCCCCGCGCCAGGTCACCTCCGGCGCGTAACTGGCGAGCAGCCCCTCCGCCCCCTCCCGCAGCGCGGCCTCGACGCGTACGGGCCGATCGGCGGCGGCAGCGGACCGGATCGCCTTCCGGTACGGCGCCACGGCCACCGCGTCATACCGCCGCACCGCCTCCCCGAGCCGCCGCAGGGCGGCGGGATCCCCGTCGGCCAGCCGCCGCGCCCCGCGCGGTGGGTCGCCCTCGGCGCAGAGCAGCCCGATCTCCTTGCGCAGCCGGGCCTTCGGGGTCCGCAGCACCTGCTCCAGCTCGGCATCCAGCGTCCGGCCACCGTTGGCACTGGGCGTGAGAAAGTCCGGAAAGTACGCGGCCTCCGGACACAACCGCTGTAACGACTCCACGGTCTCCCCGAGCCCGGCAGCCGCCAACTCGGCCCGCACCCGCCGCCGCCACGGATCCAGCGCGAGCGCGGCGTGCGCGGTCTGCAACGCCTGCAGACTGAGCACGACTTCCCACATGGGACTGACGTCCCCGGCCGACCGCAGCCGATTGAGATCGGCAGAAGTGAACTCGATGTGCAACATGATTCCCCCGTGGATGAGACGTGCGATGCGCGGTCAAAGTTGCAGGCAACTTCCCGTTCACACCGCCCCGTACGCCACGGGGGTCACGGGGACGGGGGGTCAGATCCCCCGGGCGAAGGCGACGAAGTCGGCCCAGGCGTCGGGGCTGAAGGCGAGCTGGGGCCCGGCCTTGTCCTTGGAGTCACGGACGTGGACAACGGAGGGACAGGCGGCAACCTCGACACAGTCGCCGGAACTGCTGCTGCTGTGGCTGGACTTGCGCCAGGAGACGGCGACTTCGATGCAGTCGCCGGAAGGACTGCTGCTATAGCTGGACTTGAACCAGGCCAGATCGGAGCTGTTCATAGATCTCCTCGAATCCGCTGCAACAGGCTCACGGTGTCCTCGGGGGTGAGAGCCTGCGCGCTCATCCTGGCATACCGCCGCTGGAGAACGCTGACCACTTTCGGCTCAGAGATCAACTGGCCACTCTCCTGGCCTTCGGTGTAGGCGAACCACTGATTCTCAGGCGTCTCCAACAACTGCATGGGGCCGTGCAACCCAGCGTGCATCTCCCTCACCAGCGGCATGACCTGGACCTCCACGTTCCGCAGCTCAGCCATCTCCAGAACATGGCCGATCAGATCGCGCGTGACCTCCAATCCACCAATCTGCCGCAGGAACAGATGCTCTTCCAGGATGAAGCCGAACGCGGTGTCAGTCCGCTCCAGCAACAGTCGCTGCCTCTCGGCACGCGCGTCCCACTGCGCCTCAATCCGATCGTCACCCATCGGCGGCAACTGATTCATGAACGAAGACCTCGCGTAGGTCTCCGTCTGCAACAAACCAGGGATCAGCCGACACTCGTACGTATAGAGACTGATCGCCTCCCTCTCCAATCCCGCCCACGCGCGGAACCATCGCGCCAGGCCCGGCTTGCGTACCACATGGGGGACGGACTTCCGAAGCACACCGGTACCCCCGAGGACGGGCTCGGCCCGCTCCACGAAGTCAGGCGGCGGCATCCGGCGACCGCCTTCGACCGACGCCACCGTGTGCTTCGAGTACCGCACGTGGTCCCCGAGCTGCTCCCGGCTCAACCCCGCGTGCTCTCGCAGCGCTTGGACCACCGCCCCGAAGGTCCTCATGCTGTCCGAAGGCTCCGGCTCACTTCCCAGCCCACTCGTCCCGCCCACATCCCCGGCCATCAGCGGCCACCTCCCACTCACCCGGCCCGCCTTGAACACCGTGCACACACAGATGCTTACGCACGGTGATCGATGCTGTCCATCCCCGCCCCTTCGTACAGTTGGACACGTACGCGGGCGGAGCACCCGCCGATCGGGCACCGACACCACACCCATCGCGCCCCGACGCACCCCGAGCGGAGAAATTGGGCCGTAACTCGCGGTAACACCCCCCGATCCGCACCGAATCAGGCCCCCAACGCCGACTTTCGCCCCTCCAGACGCACCCACCCGCAGACAGCCGGCCACCCCCTCTCCCAGGCCACCCGGAATGCGCGCCACCGCCAAAAACTCGCCACAACGGCAGCGAAAACCCGGGCAAAACACCCCCACAGCCCGACTTTCGCCCACCTACCACCACCCCGCCCACACCCCAGCCCGAAGCCCCCGGGAACGAACCCACCCCGGCCGTGCCGTGCCGTGCCGTGCCGTGCCGACAAGTGGGCAGGAGGCCCGACCCCGCAAGCCACCGGCACAAGCCCGTCGGCAGCACCGGCACAGGACCCGTCACAGCCACCGACCCAAGGCCCGTCCGCAGCCACCGGCACAGGGACCCATCCGCAGCCACCGGCACGGGGCCGTCGCAGCCACCGGCACCGGGCCCGTCCGCGCACAGGGCGGCCCGCCCCCGGTGGCCCGGCCCTCGTCCACCGGCCCACCGACCCGTACGTACCTTCAAGGAGCGCCGCTCCCCCCGGGCCACCCATAGCCGCCGGTCTGTCACGGGCCGGAGTCCGCAGTCAAGGGTGGGGCGAAGCCCCATCGCGCAGCGACGCCCCTCGCAGCGAAGCGGAGAGGGA